>NZ_JAXDEO010000018.1:0-112526 GCF_035064975.1 Pseudomonas sp. YuFO20 | reverse complement strand
GCCGATGGTAGTGTGGGGTTTCCCCATGTGAGAGTAGGTCATCGTCAAGATTAAATTCCGAAACCCCTATCTGCGCATGCAGGTAGGGGTTTTGTCTTTGTCCGCGAGAAAGACTCGTGCACAAATTGGCACAGTTATTTTTGATTCATGGCACTAGAATAGGCCCAACTTTTTCGGAGTCAGAGCGTCATATGCCAGATCCGGTTGACACCTCAAAGCTGTCAGAATTACCGCTAAGCGATTTGGTGGCATGCCATGAGTGCGACTTGCTGTTGCGCAAGCCCGAGCTCGCCCATGGCGAGAAAGCCCTGTGCCCGCGATGTGGTTACGAACTCTATGCCCATCGATACAACGTCGTGCAGCGTAGTCTCGCCCTGGTGATTGCGGCACTGCTGTTGTATATCCCGGCGAACTTTTTACCCATCATGCAACTCAACCTGCTCGGGCAATCATCGCAAGACACGGTCTGGAGCGGGGTTGTCGCGCTGTTCGATACAGGCATGCAAAGCGTTTCAGTCATTGTGTTCCTGTGCAGCATGGCGATTCCGCTGCTCAAGCTGCTCTGCCAACTGATGGTGTTGCTGAGCATCCGTTTTGACGTCGGGCGTAGCTACGGCTTGCTGCTCTACCGGATTTACCACCATTTGCGGGACTGGGGGATGCTCGAGGTTTACCTCATGGGCGTACTGGTGGCGATCGTCAAGCTGGCAGATATGGCAGCAATGACCATCGGCCTGGGCCTGGCATGCTTCATTGGATTGTTGTTGGTTCAGGTCTGGCTGGAGGTTGTGATGTCTCCTCACCAGATCTGGCAGGCTTTATCAGGAGAGGATGCCCATGCGGGCGATTGATGCAGGCATTCTGATTTGCGCGGAATGCCATGAATTGAACAAGCAGGAAGCTGATACCGACGAACAGGTCTGCACTCGCTGCGGCGCGCTGGTGCATGCCCGCCGCCCGAACAGTTTGACGCGGACCTGGGCGTTGCTGATCACCGCCGCCATTCTTTACATACCGGCCAATCTGCTGCCGATCATGACCGTGAGCTCCCTGGGCAAGGGTGATCCGAGCACCATCATGTCCGGAGTGATCGAACTGGTTCGGCACGGCATGATTCCCATCGCCGCGGTGGTGTTTATCGCCAGCATCATGGTGCCCACGTTCAAGCTGGTGGGTATCGCACTGTTGCTGTTTTCCGTGCAGCGCCACCAGCCACTCTCGGCCCGCCAGCGAATATGGATGTACCGCTTTATCGAGTTCATCGGCCGCTGGTCGATGCTCGATATCTTTGTGATCGCCATCCTGGTGGCGCTCGTGAATTTTGGACGGCTTGCCAGCATCGAAGCCAATCTTGGCGCTATCGCGTTCGCCAGCGTAGTGATTCTGACGATGCTTGCCGCAGTAACTTTCGATCCCCGACTGATTTGGGATAACACGGAGTCGGACGACGACCATGACTGATTTGCCCGTAGCGAAAACCCGACCGGCCTCGAACTGGTCTGCCATCTGGATTCTGCCCCTGATCGCCTTGATCATCGGCGGCTGGCTTGGCTGGCGTGCCTACAACGAAACCGGTATCGAGATTCAGGTACGTTTCGAAAGCGGTGAAGGTATCCAGGCCAACAAGACCGAAGTCGTTTATAAGGGCATGTCGGTCGGCAAGGTGAAAACCCTCAAGCTTGATGACGAAGGCAGCTCCAAAGGTGTGATCGCGACCGTCGAAATGAACAAGGACGTGGAGCCCTACCTGCGCACCAGCACGCGCTTCTGGCTGGTCAAGCCGAGCGTAACGCTGGCCGGTATCACCGGCCTGGAGACGCTTGTTTCGGGTAACTATGTCGCAGTCAGTCCGGGTGAGGGCGAGCCTACCCGCAAGTTCAAGGCCCTGGCCGAGGAGCCGCCGCTGTCCGACGCCCAGCCAGGCCTGCACCTGACGATCAAGGCCGATCGCCTGGGTTCGCTGAACCGTGGCAGCCCGGTGTTCTACAAGCAGATCAAGGTCGGGCAGATCAAAAGCTACGTGCTATCAGAAGACCAGAGTACGGTTGAACTCAAGGTCTTCATCGAGCCGACCTACGCCAAGCTGGTGCGCAAACACACGCGCTTCTGGAACGCCAGCGGCATCAGCATCGACGCCAACCTGTCCGGGGTGAAAGTACGCAGTGAGTCCCTGGCCAGTATTGTGGCTGGCGGTATTGCGTTTGCCACGCCTGAAAACCGCAAGGACAGCCCGCCGACCGATCCGAGCCTGCCGTTCCGTCTGTATGAGGACTTCGACGCGGCCGCTGCCGGTATCAAGGTCAAGGTCAAGCTGACTGACTTCGAAGGCTTGCAGGCTGGCCGTACGCCGGTGATGTACAAAGGCATCCAGGTCGGCACCCTCAAGGCGCTCAAGGTCGATCCCGATTTGTCCGGCGCCAGCGCCGAGTTGACGCTGGACCCACTGGCCGAGGATTACCTGGTCGATGGCACCCAGTTCTGGGTGGTCAAGCCGTCGATCTCCCTGGCGGGCATCACCGGCCTTGAAGCACTGGTCAAGGGTAACTACATCGCCGTGCGTCCGGGGGACAAAGGCGCCGCGCCGCAACGCGAGTTTGTCGCACGGCCCAAGGCGCCGCCGCTGGATTTGCGTGCCCCGGGTCTGCACCTGGTGTTGTTCACCGATAACCTCGGCTCGCTGGAAGTGGGTAGCCCGGTACTCTACAAGCAGGTCAAGGTGGGCTCGGTCCAGAGTTATCAGTTTTCGCGCAAGAAGAAACAGCTGGTAATTGGCGTCCATATCGAGAAGGAATACGAAGACCTGGTCAACGCCTCCACTCGATTCTGGAATGCCAGTGGCATCACGTTGACCGGGGGGCTGACCGGCGGGATCCAGGTCAAGAGCGAATCGCTGCAAAGCCTGATGGCGGGCGGCATCGCCTTTGAAACACCGGAGGCCAAGGCGCCCTTGCAGAAGCGCATCCCGCGTTTCCGCCTGTTCGCCAGCCATGAGCTAGCCAACCAGAAAGGCACGGTGATCACCCTCAAGGTCGACCGTGCCGATGGCCTGCATACCGGCACACCGATCCGCTTCAAGGGGCTGGATGTCGGCAAGATCGAAGACGTCGATCTGAGTGACGACCTGCAGTCGGTGCTGCTGACGGCGCGGATCGATGAAGTGCCGGAGCGCATCGCGCGCGTCGGCAGTCAGTTCTGGGTGGTCAAGCCCGAGCTGGGGTTGATCAAGACGTCCAACCTGGAAACATTGGTCACTGGGCAGTACATCGAGGTGCAACCGGCTGCGAAGAACCTGGGGCCGCAGAAAAACTTCGTGGCGCTGGCCAGTCCACCGGAAACCGCCAGGCAGGAAGCCGGCTTGAGCCTGGTGTTGAGCGCTCCTCGCCGTGGTTCGCTGAAACCCGGGGTACCGGTGACTTATCGCGAAATCACCGTGGGCAAGGTCACGGGTTACGAGCTGGGGCAGACGGCTGATCGAGTGTTGATCCGCATCCTGATCGAGCCGAAGTACGCGCCATTGGTACGCAGCGGCACACGCTTCTGGAACACCAGCGGTTTTGATTTCGATGTTGGCCTGTTCAGAGGGGCAACGGTGCGCACCGAGTCGCTGGAGACGATGATCCAGGGCGGTGTTGCCTTCGCTACGCCAGACGGCGAGCGCATGGGCAACCCGGCGCGGCCGGAGCAGACGTTTGCGCTGTTCGACAAGTTCGAAGAGGAATGGCTGACCTGGGCGCCGAAGATTCCGCTCGGCAAGTAGTTTATTGGCGGTTGTAATGCCGCCTTCGCGGGCAAGCCCGCTCCCACATTAGTCCGTGGCGTATACAAAATTTGTGAACGACGCTGACCACTGTGGGAGCGGGCTTGCTCGCGAAGAGGCCCTGAAGAGCACTGCAAGAACCACAAAAAAGGCCGCGATCCATTGGATAGCGGCCTTTTCGCATCTAGCGGTTCAACTCAAACCGCATCCAGCTCCGGCTCATCCGCTTCGACATTCACTGACGCCTTCACCGGTTCGTGGCGACGGATGTACTTCCAGTCCTCCTCATCGATGTAGATGCCCGCCGGGCCGCTGCCGCCTTCCAGGTCGATGGCGACACTGGCGCAAACCTGCGGCTTCACACTCGCCAGGATCGGCACGAAGCCCAGTTGCAGGCTGGTTTCCAGCAAGGCCGCCTGGTTCTTCTCGTCGATGTCCGCGGCCTCGTCGAGGTAGTACGGCAAGCGCACACGCCCGGCCAGGTCGCGGTCCATCAAGTGCAGCAACAAATACATGTTGGTCAGCGCCTTGATGGTCATGGTGGTGCCGTTGGACGCGGCGCCGTCGATGTCGGTGTGGATCACCGGCGATCCGTTGACCTTGGTGATCTCGAACGCCAGCTCGAACAAGTCCTTGAGGCCGAGCTGGTTGTGGTTTGCCGCCACCAGCCGCGCCAGGTATTCCTTGGCCTCTTCGTTCTTGTTGTCCTGCTCGGCGCTCTGGCTGAGGTCGAAGACCGACAGCGTCTCGCCTTCTTCATACTGGCCGGCGCTGTGGATGATCTGGTCGATGTGCTTGAGTGCTTCCTTGTTCGGCGCCAGCACGATGCGGAAGCTTTGCAGGTTGGACACCTGGCGCTTGTTGATCTCGCGGTTGAACAGCGCCAGTTGGTGCTCGAGGCTGTCGTAGTCGCTGCGGATGTTGCGCAGGGTCCGGGCGATGTCGGTCACGGCCGCTCGACGGGCCTTGCCCAGGGTCAGGGCTTCGTCAGTGCGGTGTGCGTACGCGTTGATCAACAGTGACAGGCGACGTTCCATATCGTCTTCGCTGTCGAACTTGGCCACGCCCTTGAGGCGCACCTGGGCGTACAGCGCCTCGATCTGCCCGTCGGCGCGCAGCAGGCCCTGCCAGCTGTCCTGATAGTCGTTGAGCAGTGGCAGCAGGTTATCCATGGAGTCGTCGACCGGGTCCATGAACGGCGTGCCGAACGGCAGGTCCGCCGGCAACAACTGACGGCGGCGCAGGGCGTCGTCGAGGGTGCGCTGCTTGGCTTCCATGTCGCCGATCTGGCGGCCGACCAGTTGCAGCTTGGCCGACAGTTGCTGGACACGCTCGGTGAAGGCATCGCTGGAACGCTTCAATTCGTCCTGGGCGGCTTCCATCTGCGCCAGCTGTTCGAGCTTGTCGCCTTCCTCGGCGCTCAGGGTTTGCGCGCGACGGAAATCTTCCAGGGCTTTCTGTGCATCCAGCACTTGCTGGTACAGCGCTTCGGTCTGGGTCTTGCTCGCGGCGCGGTCGGCGGCCACGGCTTGCTGGGTTTTCAGTTGCTTGAGTTCTTTTTCCAGGCGCTCTTTCTGGTCGCGCAACGCCGCGCGGTCGGCCAGGGCTTGCAGAGCCGGTGGCTCGATGTGCGAGATGTCGATGGACAGGCCCGGCACTTCGAAGCGCTCGCCCTTGAAACCATCGAGGATCAGTTCCACGGATTTCACCCAGTCGCCATTCTCGTCCAGGCTGATGCCGTGTTCACCCAGTGGCAGGCTGAACAGTGCGCTGTTGAACAGGCGCATCAGGCGCTCGACGTCCTGCTGCGAGAATTCCTCGCGCAGGCGGGCGTAGCTGTTGTTGTCGGCGTGGTCGAGTTGCTGCTTGACCGACTTCAGGCGTTTTTCCAGGTCGCGCAGGCGTTCTTCCAGGTCCTCGGCGCTGAACTGACGCGATTGCGCCAGGGCACCTGCCAGCTCGTCGTGAGCATCTTTCGCTGCGAGCAATTGTTGCTCGAGCACCTTGACGTCATCGATCAGCGCGAAGCGATGCTTGAGCACCGACAGCTCGCCGAGCCAGCGCTGGATGCCGGTGATTTCCCGCTCCAGGCGCATCAGCTCCTGGGTGCCGCCACGTTGATCGTTCTGCAGGGCGTCCTGCTCGTGGCGATAGTGCTCGGCCTGGAGGGTCAGCTCTTCCTTGCGGGCACTGGCGTAGTCCGACCAGGTGCCGAGCAGGGAGTCGAGCAGCGGCGAGATCCGGTGCAGCTTGCCGCGCAGGATGTCGCGCTGCTTCACGCCGTTGGCCAGGGCTTCGACCAATGGGCCGGCGGCCACCAGCGAGTGGTAGTCCTGTTCCATGCGTCGTACATCACGGAAGGCTTCTTCGCACGCAGCGATGTAGTCGACGCTACCGGAGCGCAAGCTGTGCTCGAAGGCATCGAGGAACAGTTGCTTGAGCTTGGCCGCGGTGATTTCGCGCATGTGCAGCAGGTTGATGAACAGGGCGCGGAAGGTCTTCAGGCTCTGTTCGCTGGTGGAGCGCAGCGGGATCAGGGTCAGGTCCAGCGGAATCGAGGTGTGGCCACCGACCAGCAGGCGCCGCAGTTCATCGGGCTTGAGTTCGTAGGCTTTCAGGCCTTCGCGCTCCAGGTTGCTGAACAGCTCTTTCTGGCGCAGGCAGGTGTCGTTTTTCTGATAGTGCGCCAGGTCCAGCTGACCGGCATAGGCGAAGAACTGGTGACCGAAGCCGCCACCCGGGCCACGTCCGACCACGCCGATCACGTGAGGACCGTGGGGCAGGTTCACTTCCACCAGGATGTAGCTGGTGTCGGAGGCGAAGTAGAAACGCCGGGATTGTTCCAGGCTGTACTTGCCGAAGCTCATGTCCGACATGCGCGCCAGGATCGGGAACTGCAACGCATTGATCGAAGCGGATTTACCGAGGTTGTTCGCGCCGTAGACCGACAGTGGCTCTTCCAGCGGGAACAGGCCGAGGCTGTAGCCGGCGGTGTTCAAAAGGGCAAAGCGGCGGATGCCGTAGCGTTCCTTGCTCATGCGTCGAGCTCCTGTTCTTCGGCAATGGCGCGGGCCAGGGCGTCTTCTTCGCTTTCATCGGAAAATTCGGCGAGGTCGAGCGGGTCGTCGGTCTGCAGCAGTTTTTCGTCACTGTCTTCGTCGATCAGCACGGGTACCGGCAGTGGCAATACGCTGTGCAGGCTGGCCGCCAGGTCACGGTCCTGCTGCACCGACAGGCACACATCGAGGAAGCGGTGCATCGGCGGCAGGAAGCGGTACACGCCGTTTTCTTCGCCGGCGAAGCCAAGCTGGGTCATGCGCCGCATAATCTTTTCTTCCAGCTCATCCTGGGTCTGCACTTCAGCCTGGATGAACAGGTCGCGGTATTTTTCCAGCAGCGAGGGCAGTTCATCGCGACCGAGGCTGCCACCGTCGAGTACGGCGATCGGGTCGCGGCCCTGGTCGGCCAGGTGCTCGACGAGGATGAAAGTGAACAGCGCCAGGCGCTGGGCGGTCTTGTTCACCGTCGCCGCAGCCCCGTCCGGCACGAAGTAGTAGAAACCACGGGTGTCGCAGACCAGTTCAAAGCCCAGGGCCTTGAACAGCGTGCGGTACTGGTCCTGGAAGTTCGACAGCTGCGCATACAGCTCAGGATCGCGGCGGCTGACGTGGTAACCCTTGAACAGCTCGCGAAAGATCGGTGCCAGCTGGGACAGTTCGGAAAGATCAAGATGCATTGGGGGTGCTCGCAGAATTCTCGATGGCGTCGTCGCCGACCGAGAGCAGGGCGAAGGAGCGCAGGCTGACCTGGTGCTCGTGTGTGTGGTACTCGCGACGTTCCAGGCGTTCGCGCTTGAAGCGTTTTTCCCGGGACAGGCGCGAGAACCAGTACAGCAATTCGTCGGTGGCGCCGTCCGGTTCCTGCTCCAGCAGCCAGGTCATCAGGTCCGGCATCGGCAGGGCGTCTTCGCAGCGTTCGAGCATTTCGCGAACCGTGCGTGGCGCACGCGGGGCTTCGCCTTTCTGGGTCTTGTGGGCCTTGGGGAAGCGCGCCGGTTTCGGTTCGAATCGGGCCAGGGCGTACACGTAGGCCTCGACCTGGCTGGCGCTGCCGAGGAAGGTGCTTTGCGGCCGGGTGAACAACGGCATGGCTGCCTGCGGCACGGCATCGATGCCTTTGCGACGAATGGCCGCCAGGGCCAGTGCTGCGCCGCGGGTGACGGCGTTGTGGCGCCGTGCCTCTTCCCGCAGCGGTAGCAACAGTTCGCGGGCGTAACGCAGGGTCAGCTGGGCACTGGTCTGCATTTCGAGGATGCGCGCGTGGGTGCGCAGCAGCATGTCGTCGTCGACCAGATGGCCGAGGCGTTGCTGCTCGGAGAGCATCTTCAGCAGCACGGTTTCGACCTTGCGCACGCCTTGTTCGAAGGCGCCGTCGGCGTTCACCAGATCGATCATCGGCTCGACGTATTCGTCCCAGGTCGCCAACACCTCGGCGTAACGCTGGCGCAGCGGAATCTGTCGGTCGCTGGTTTTCGCCCTTTCGGCGACGGCCACCAGTGCCTGTTCGTCGTTATCGAGTTTTTTCAGTACATCGCGAACCCGCATGTCGAGCAGGCGTAGCTGGCGGGCCAGGTCGTTGCCGTCGCGGATGTCGAAGGCGTCCTGGATGTAGCCGGCCAGACGCTCGAGATGGCGCAGATAGGCTTCGATTTCCAGGCATAGGCCCAAACGGTGTTCACGGCGCAGGTAGGCGAGAAAGTCGTGGATTTGCGCGTTGAGCTCGAAACGGTTCGGGCTTTTCGCCACGGGAACCAGGATATCGAGGCGAATCCACACGTCCAGCAGGCTGGTGATGTCCTGCGGAGAACTGTCGAGTTGCTGGGCGGCCAGTTGCATGCGCAATTCGTTGAGGCTCAGGGTGCCTTGGTCGAAATGCTCACACAGTGGCTCCAGAAGTGCCCAGTGTTCAGCGAGGGCGCGCAAGACGCGCTTGGGTTCGATCATCGGAATGGCCGGCTGGTTGGCGATTAAAAGCCGCGATTGTACTGCATCGAAGGCGTATCGATTCACTCTCGGGACGGGCTGTCGCTTTTTCTATATGAGAAGTCTATCGATCAACAGCGGGCGATCTTGTGCGAAGGGCGGTAGAATCGGCGCACTTTTAGTTATCCACAAGTGGCCGACCTTTGCTTATCGAGTCCCGTCGTCGCGCTTATTTGAACGCCATGCAGGTGGTCAACTGGCTGCCGCGCACCGAATTGCCCTTTGCCGCCCCGTCGCGGCCCGAGCTGCTGGAACCGGTCGAGCCGCTGGTCGCTGCGCCCGTAGCACCTTTACCTGTGGTCGAAGCGCCCGCTGCGCCTGCGGTAAAACCGGCCGAACGAGTGAAGATCGAGGTGCCGCGGCCATCGTTGGCGAGCACGCGCACCGGCGCCAAACCTGAGGTCGAGGAAGCCCCGGTTGTCGCCAGGGTCGCGCCCGTGCCGCCACCGCGCTTCGCCCTGCAACTGCTGCGAGCCGGCCGCTGCCTGCTGCTGGTGGAGTTACCCACAGGCGAAGCGTTCCAGGCCCGCGATCCCGCTTATCTGCTGCTCAAGGACATGCTGCGCGCCGCCGGTCTACCGGACAGCCCGCAGATCGTCGGCGAGCCGGTACGCTGGCCGCTGCTGGTGCGCGGGACGATGGACCAGGGCCCGGAGGCGGCCCGTGATTTTGTCCAGGGTTTCCTCTCGGTGCGCATGGAAGAAGCGCCATGCGCCTGCCTCTGGCTGATCGGCCTGCCCGCGGTGCGGTTTGCCGGTGAGGCGGACGCCGATGCTTTCAACCGCGAACTGCAGATCGAAGGTCTGGGCTCGGCCTGGGCAGTACCGGGCCTGGAATTGTTAATGGAAGAGCCACAGCGCAAGGCCGCCGTGTGGCAAGCCATGCGTCGGCTGATGGCGCGCTGGAATGAATCGAATGAGTGACGCTGTATCGTTCCGCCCGATGACCGAGGCGGACCTGGAAACTGTTCTGAAGATCGAGTACGCGGCCTACAGCCATCCCTGGACCCGCGGGATTTTTCTCGATGGCCTGGGCAAGTACCAGATCTGGCTGATGTTCGAAGGCCAGCAGCAGGTGGGCCATGGGGTGGTGCAGATCATTCTGGACGAGGCGCATCTGCTCAACATCACCGTCAAGCCGGAAAACCAGGGCCGCGGCCTGGGTTTGACGTTGCTGGAGCACTTGATGGCGATCGCCTACAAGGCTGATGCCCGGGAATGCTTCCTGGAAGTGCGCGACAGCAATACCGCGGCATTCAAGTTGTATGAGCGCTATGGCTTCAATGAGATTGGGCGGCGACGGGATTACTACCCGGCGGTCGGCGGGCGTGAAGATGCGGTGGTGATGGCCTGCACCCTCGTCGATTGATCACCGTAGATGCCCTTGTAGGAGCTGCCGCAGGCTGCGTTCTTTTGATCTTGATTTTTTAAGAGCAAAAGATCGCAGCCTTCGGCAGCTCCTACAGGTTAATCCGCAGATCAGCGTTTTCTGTCCAGCGGATCGCGCTGCGCCATCTCCGCCTCATCCAACCCATTGCCCCCACCAATGTCGTCTTCATCGACAATGCTCAAGTCCCAATCGGCCTGGTCACCGTCACCCGCTTCCTGGGCATCCCGGGCACCGTCTTCACGAATAAGCGTTTCCGGGCTCATGTCGTCATCGGTGGGTTCATGGTCATCGGTCGATGCGCCCGTCATGCCGGCTTCACGCACGCGCTCCTCGGGCATCAGGTTTTCGCGTTCCTTTTGCGGCAATTCATCGCCGATTTTTGCGCTGGGTTCGTCCGCGTCAAAATCCAGCTCATGTACCGAGCCCATGCGGTCTTCGTTATCATCGATGGGTTCCGGTTGCACCGCATCGTACGGACGTCGTGAATCAGTCATGGCAATTCCTCATACTGTTAGCCTTACTAGGGTGGACCCACTGGGTTGCAGAGAATTCAACCGGCATGGAGTGCCATGGGCAGGTATCAGCGTGGCAACTGCATAACGCGCGTGACCCCGACGGGCGGTTGTCTGTCAAACCTGCGCACCATTACCGAGGCTTCATTGCATGAACGAATTACAAGATCTGATCGATAACAACGAGCGCTGGGCCGACGCGATCACCAAAGAAGATCCTGACTTCTTCGCCAAGCTGGCTCGTCAACAAACCCCGGAGTACCTGTGGATCGGCTGTTCCGATGCGCGGGTGCCGGCCAACGAGATCGTCGGCATGCTGCCGGGCGACCTGTTCGTGCACCGCAACGTGGCCAACGTGGTGTTGCACACGGACCTCAATTGCCTGTCGGTGATCCAGTACGCGGTGGACGTGCTCAAGGTCAAACACATCCTCGTGACCGGTCACTATGGTTGTGGCGGCGTGCGCGCCTCGATGCAGGATCGCCAGTTCGGCCTGATCGACGGCTGGCTGCGGTCGATTCGCGATCTCTACTACGAGAAGCGCGAAGAGCTGGCCAAACTGGCCACCGAAGAGGAGCAGGTCGACCGCCTCTGCGAACTCAACGTGATCCAGCAGGTGGCCAACGTCGCCCATACCAGCATTGTGCAAAACGCCTGGCACCGCGGGCAGAGCCTGTCGATCCATGGTTGCATCTATGGCATCAAGGACGGTCGCTGGAAAAGCCTGAACACCACCATCAGCGGTTTCGAGCAGTTGCCGCCGCAGTACCGACTGCGTCCGGTCGAGACCCAGTAAAGCCCTTCAGCACAGCGTGCGCCGACGCCGGTGTTGCAAAACACCTGGCCGTCGGCGACTGCCGTTCATCGGGTTACAGCGCCGGAGCCGGGATCGCCGGGGCTGGCGCTGGTGCCTTGAGCAGTTTGAGCTGGGCCTTGATCGAGGCGGTGGCACATTTGCCCGCGGCCTGTGCGGTCGTCAGCTTGCGGATCGAGGTGTAGAAAAGCGCACAGGTCTTGTCGGCCTGGGCCACTTGCCAGGTCTGGGTGCAGCTTTTTAGCTCCACATCAGGATTGCTGTCCGGTTCACGGCCCATGGCGGCCTGCCAGCACGCGACACTCAAATCCTGGGCCATGACCTTCAGGCCCGCAGTATCGGCCTGGCCCTGGGCATCCTTGCCGGTGTAGCTGGCCGGATCGGCGGCGTACCAGATGTAGCTCGGATGGTTGGCGCCCAAGACCGGTACCTTGACCCCGTCGACCGGGCTGATCGTCACCAGGCTCAACACGTTCATGGTTGGCCCGTATTGCTGCTTGACCCAGTTACGCACCGGTACACCGAAGGCCACCATGGGCAATGCCATGCCGCTGGCGTGCTGGGTGACCTGCTTGACCATGGTGGTCTGGTAGTCCTTGAAGTAGTCGTAGACGCCTGCCAGGTCCTTGCCGGCGTTCGACGGCGCAGCAATCGGGGCGATATCGATGATCGTCTGGTAGCCCGGTGTCTGCTCGGCCGGAATGCCATTGACGGTCAGCAGCGTGGCCCAGCGGTCCGAGGTGGCCGATTTCAGGTAATCCTGGGCCTGGGTCAGCGAATAATCGGGCGGGAAGTGCAACAGTTCGACGCTTCTGCGGTTCTCCAGCGCCATGCCCAGCGGCAGGAAAAAATACCAGCTGTAGCCCCACTTGCCGTCGGCGTTCAGTTTGCTGGCGCCGTTGTAGGCCAGGTCGCCGGCGTCCAGCAGTGCTGCCAAGGGCTTTTCATAGCCATTGGGGACACCGGTTATTTCGGCATGCAGCTGACCGTTATCGGTTTTCACCAGCACCTTCGCTTCGCCATAGCCATCGCGCTGCACGCTTTGAGTCAGGTAATGCTCGACGGTCTGCTCCAGCGTCCAGTTGCGATAGCAGATCACGTTGCAGTTGTTGGGGTAGGCGAAGAGGCGGGTAACGCGTTCGGTACTGCCCAGTTTCAGGGCGACATCGGCGTGGGCAGCGGTACTCAGGGTGAGGGCAGCGAGGGTGAGTCCGGCGAGTTTAAGCATGCTCAGATCCTTTTCAGCGGGGTCGCGATACCAAGATCGCACGTCATACTGGATCAACACAATGATGCAGAAAAACAGGCCTCCCGCATTTTTTTTTCAAGCCTGCGATCCAGCCCGCGATCAGTGTTTGCGGGCTGGCGAGAGGTCAGGCAATCACAATAGCCGCAGCGCCAATTGGCTGCCGGCGCGCAAGTATTCAACCTGTGCGGTCACCGCATCCTTGACGATGGCCTCACCGGTATCGCTCAGCCTGGCTTTCTTGGCATCGATGACGGCGCTCTGCAGTAACTGCATGGCGACATCCATCGCTTTCTGAAAGGCCGTCACATTGTTCTCCCTGGTCCGACCCGCTGATACGGGAGAACCAGGAAAAACTAGCCGTGCCCTTACGGCATCACTGGTGGCGTATACGCCAGCGTCGTCCCCAGTGCCCACAGCAACAGCAGCACCAACGGCGTGTGCACCAGCAACTGAACGAACGAGAATCCGATCAAGTCCCGCGCCTTCAACCCCAGCACGCCCAGCAGTGGCAGCATGTAGAACGGGTTGATCAGGTTGGGCAGGGCCTCGGCGGCGTTGTAGATCTGCACGGCCCAGCCCAGGTGGTAGTTCAGGTCGTTGGCCACTTGCATCACATACGGCGCTTCGATGATCCACTTGCCGCCGCCGGACGGAATGAAGAACCCCAGGATCGCCGAGTACACGCCCATCAGCAGGGCATAGGTGTCGTGGGAGGCAATGCTGACGAAGAAAGTCGAGATGTGGTGGGCCAGGGTCTGCGCATCGGCGCCCTTGACCGTGGTCATCAGCGCGGCGATCGAACCGTACAGCGGGAACTGGATCAGCACGCCGGTGGTGGTTGGCACTGCGCGGGACACCGCGTCGAGGAAGCTGCGCGGGCGCCAGTGCAGGAGGGCACCGAGCATGATGAACAGGAAGTTGTAGGTGTTCAGGCCGGAGATCGCACTGATCGCAGGTTTGGTGGAAAACTCATGGAACAGCCATCCAGCCGCCAGCAGCACCAGCAGGATGGTCAGCAGCGGGCTGTGTTCCAGCCATTCGCCGGGACGGGTGCGCGGTTGCAGCGGTGGCAGGTTGAAGCTCGGGTCGACGCCACAGGCCTCGGCGTCTCGCGCCGTGTTCGGGCCGGGGGCGGTGGCGTAGGCGATGATCAGCGAGATGACGATCAAGGCCAGCAACATGACCCCCGATTGCCAGAGGAAGATCGTTTGGGTGAAAGGAATCACCCCGGTGATCGACAGGATCGACGGCGGCAGGCTGGCCGGGTTGGCCTGCAACTGCGCAGCCGACGACGACAGGCCCAGGGCCCACACCGCGCCCAACCCCAGGTACGCCGCCGCACCCGCGGCGCGGTAGTCCATCTTCAGGTCCGTACGGCGCGCCAGCGCACGCACCAGCAGACCGCCGAACACCAGCGACAGACCCCAGTTGAGCAGCGACGCGACCATGGAGATCAGCGCCACCCAGGCCACGGCGGAGCGACCGTTTTTCGGCAACTTCGCCAGGCGGTCGATCAGCTTTACCGCCGGTGGCGAACTGGCGACCACATAACCGCCAATCACCACGAACGCCATTTGCATGGTGAACGGGATCAGGCTCCAGAAGCCGTCACCAAAGGCCATGGCCGCGTCAGTCGGCTTGGCGCCCATTGCCATGGTGGCCACAGCGACGATGATCACCGCCAGGGCGGCAAACACCCAGGAGTCGGGGAACCAGCGTTCGGCAAAACTTGAACAGCGCAGGGCAAAGCGGGCGGAGCGGGTATCTTCGATATCAGCGGCCACGGGACTACCTCGAATTTTTATGTTTGTTGTGGTCTTCGGGGCCGCAGGGGCCCCACTGGACAGACGCCAACATTAATTCAAGCGCATGCTTTTTGCGGCGCTGTTTTTGCGCCTATGGGACTTTGGTCTAACGGGTTGTCCGCCGGCGCGTTTGCGTAGACCATGGGCGCCTTGGTTTTTGCCTGTGCCAGAGTTCTTTACATGACTGCCAATACCGATCCACGTCCGCTGCCGTTCAGCCGCTCGGACTACAAGACCCTGGGGCTCGCGGCCCTCGGCGGCGCGCTGGAAATCTACGACTTCATCATCTTCGTATTTTTCGCCCTGACCTTGAGCCAGTTGTTTTTCCCGCCGGAAATGCCCGAGTGGCTGCGCCTGCTGCAAAGCTTCGGCATCTTCGTCACCGGGTACCTGGCGCGGCCCCTGGGCGGAATCCTGATGGCGCATTTCGCCGACAGCCTGGGGCGCAAGAAGGTGTTCAGCCTGAGCATCCTGATGATGGCGCTGCCGTGCCTGCTGATCGGGATCATGCCGACCTATGCGCAGATCGGCTATTTCGCGCCGCTGCTGCTGCTGGCCCTGCGCGTGCTCCAGGGCGCGGCGGTGGGGGGCGAAGTGCCGAGCGCCTGGGTATTCGTGGCCGAACACGCGCCGGCCGGCCATCGCGGCTACGCCCTGGGCTTCCTGCAGGCGGGGCTGACCTTCGGTTACTTGCTCGGCGCCCTGACGGCGACGTTCCTGGCGCAGGCCTTCACCCCGGCTGAAATCCTCGACTACGCGTGGCGTTACCCATTCCTGCTGGGCGGGGTGTTTGGCGTGATTGGCGTCTGGCTGCGGCGCTGGCTCAGCGAAACCCCGGTGTTCATGGCCATGCAGGCACGGCGTGAGGCGGCTGTCGAGTTGCCGCTGCGGGCGGTCCTGCGCGAACATCGCCTGGCCCTGCTGCCGGCGATGATCCTCACCTGCGTGCTGACCTCCGCGGTAGTGGTGTTCGTGGTCATTACCCCGACCATGATGCAGAAAACCTTCGGCATGACCGCCAGCCACACCTTCGCCCTGAGCGCACTGGGCATCGTTTTCCTGAACATCGGCTGCGTGCTCGCCGGTTTGCTGGTCGATCGCATCGGCGCCTGGCGCACCGTGATGCTCTATAGCCTGCTGCTGCCCCTGGGCATCGGCGTGCTCTATAGCTGCCTGATCAGCGGTGGCAACTGGGTCGGCCTGGCTTACGCGGTGGCCGGCCTGAGTTGCGGGGTGGTGGGCGCGGTGCCGTCGGTGATGGTCAGCCTGTTCCCGGCGCGGATTCGCGTCTCGGGTATTTCCTTCACCTACAACATTGCCTACGCCGCCTGGGCGAGCATCACGCCTTTGCTATTGATCGGCCTGATGCCGTGGAGCCCCTGGATCTGCGTGATCTTCTGCGCAGTGATGGGCGCGGTGGGCGTGCTCAGCGCGGCGTATTTCGGCACACGGATGCAGAGCATCGCCGGGTGTCCGGCCGCCGGTGCGGCGTGAGGGGCAAGGGTGACTGGCGCGCTTTTCCTTATATTTGCAGGACAATTTTCAAGCGCTCTTCACTGTAGGAGCGAGCTTGCTCGCGATGGAGGCTAAGGATTACGCGTGCTTCCTGAATGAACGCAGCGCTTTCAAAACCTTCGCGAGCAAGCTCGCTCCTGCAGACCATCGGAGAGCCGCTGGACGCCAAGACCTTGCAGCCGTAACGTGACGGCTATCCGGGTTGCAAGCACATCCACCATGGGGCCAGACAATGAGTAAACTGCGTGTGGGCGTTATTTTTGGCGGGCGGTCGGCTGAGCACGAGGTGTCGTTGCAGTCGGCGAAAAACATTGTCGATGCACTGGACCGTTCGCGCTTCGAGCCGGTGCTGATCGGCATCGACAAGCAAGGCCACTGGCACCTCAACGATCCCTCGAATTTCCTGCTGAACCAGGAAAACCCGGCCCTGATCGCGCTCAATCAATCCAATCGCGAATTGGCCGTGGTGCCGGGCAAGGCCCGTCAGCAACTGGTGGAAACGGCGGGGCCCGAATTGCTGGGCCATGTCGACGTGATCTTCCCGATCGTCCACGGCACCCTGGGCGAAGACGGTTGCCTGCAGGGCTTGCTGCGCATGGCCGATTTGCCGTTTGTCGGTTCCGATGTGCTGGGGTCGGCGGTCTGCATGGACAAGGACATCAGCAAGCGCCTGTTGCGTGATGCTGGCCTTGCCGTCACGCCGTTCGTCACCCTGACCCGCGCCAGCGCCGCGCGCACGGGTTTCGCCGAGGTCAGCGGCAAGCTCGGCCTGCCGCTGTTCGTCAAGCCGGCCAACCAGGGATCTTCCGTTGGTGTAAGCAAGGTGACTGACGAAGCCGAATATGCGGCGGCGGTCGAGCTGGCATTGAGCTTCGATGAAAAAGTGCTGATCGAGTCGGCGGTCAAGGGGCGCGAGATCGAATGCGCGGTCCTTGGCAACGAGGAGGCCATCGCCAGCGGCTGTGGCGAGATCGTGGTGCACAGCGGGTTTTACTCCTACGACAGCAAGTACATCGACGAAAAGGCCGCGCAGGTGGTGGTTCCGGCCCAGATCAGCGTCGAAGCCAGCGAGCGCATCCGCGCCATGGCCGTCGAGGCGTTCCAGGTGCTGGGCTGCTCCGGTCTGGCGCGGGTCGATGTCTTCCTGACCGAGAGCGGCGAAGTGCTGATCAACGAAATCAATTCGCTGCCGGGGTTCACCCGCATCAGCATGTACCCGAAATTGTGGCAGGCAGCCGGCATGACCTACAGTGAACTGGTCACGCGCTTGATCGACCTGGCACTGGCGAAACACCAGGCCCGGCAGGCGTTGAAAATCAGTCGTTGAGGGGGCGCGGGCCTGCCAACGCCCAGGCAGACCCGTTCACGCCGTTAGCGACTCAATCCCCCAATGCTTCCCCCTCACGCCGAGGATCGGCCCCGCCGGCCAGCGAAGCCTTACCCTGCGCATCCTTGACCCGGACAATTGCCTGGGTGCCGCTGGTCATGTCTATTTCATTGACGGCGTGGCCCTTGTCCTTGAGTCCCTGGATCAACTTCGCGCTGAACTGCCCGTTCTCCAGTTCGGTCGGGCCATTTCGGCTGCCGAAGTTGGGCAGGTTGATTGCCGCTTGCGGATCGAGCTGCCAGTCGAGCAGGCCGATGGTGGTCTTGGCCACGTACTCGATGATCTGCGAACCACCGGGCGATCCAAGACTGGCGAGGAACTCACCGCTGTGGCGGTCGAAGATCAGCGTCGGGGCCATGGAGGAGCGCGGACGCTTGCCGGGCTCGACGCGGTTGGCGACTTTCTGTCCGTTCTCCTCGGGAATGAACGAGAAGTCGGTCATCTCGTTGTTGAGCAGGAAACCCTGGACCATCAGGTGCGAGCCGAAGGCGGATTCGATGGTGGTGGTCATGGACACCGCGCCGCCTGCGTCATCGACCGCCACCACTTGCGAGGTGGAGATGCGCAAGGGCGAGCGGTCTGGCGCGAAAGCGACCTGGATGCCCGGCGGAGTGCCCGGTTTGGCCGTGCCCATGCTGTGCTCGCCGATCAGTGCAGCCCGGCTGGCCAGATAGGCCGGGTCGATCAGGCCCTTGACGGGCACCGGCACGAAGTCCGAGTCGGCCACGTACTGCGCGCGATCGGCATAGGCCAGGCGCTCGGCTTCGCTGATCAGGTGCACGGCCTCGGCGGGCGGTTCAAAGCCGGCGGTGGTGTTGGTTTTCACCGGTTGCATGGGCGCCAGGGCCCAGCGCTTGTCGCGCGTTTCCAGGGCCTGCAGGGTGCCGAGGATCTGCGCCATGGCAATCCCGCCCGACGACGGCGGCGGCATGCCACAGACCTGCCAGCGTTTGTAGTCGGTACACAGGGGCGCGCGCTCCTTGGCGCTGTAGTTGGCCAGGTCGCTCAGCGACAGGCTGCCAGGGTTGGCGTGCCCCTGGACCTTGGCCACGATCTCTTGCGCAACGGGCCCTTTGTAGAAGGCATCTGGCCCTTCCTTGGCGATGCGTTGCAACACGGCGGCCAAGGGTGGATTTTTCAACAGCGTGCCGGCGGCTTTCGGGCTGCCATCGGCATTGAGGAAATACGCTGACATCTCCGCAGAGCGCCTCAGGGATGAATCCGCGGCGATCAGCCGGTGCAGGCGGGGCGATATGACAAAGCCTTGCTCCGCGAGCGTGATGGCGGGTTCGAACAGCTGCGCCCATGGCAGGCGACCGTGTTTTTGATGGGCAAGCTCCAAGGCTCGCAACACCCCCGGGGTGCCCACCGAGCGCCCTCCGATCACCGCCTGGGTGAACGTCATCGGTTGGCCATCGGCCTGCAGGAACAGTTTTTCGCTGGCGCCGGCCGGTGCGGTTTCGCGCCCGTCGTAAGTGCGCACGGATTGGCCGTCCCAGAGCACGATCAACGCGCCGCCGCCTATCCCTGAGGACTGCGGCTCGACCAGTGTCAGTACCGCTTGCATCGCAATGGCGGCATCGATGGCCGAGCCGCCCCGACGCAGCATCTCCCGCCCGGCTTCGGCCGCCAAGGGGTTGGCCGCGGCCGCCATGTGCCTGGAGGCATGTCGAGTCTGCAGGTCGGTGCGATAACCGGACGCGCTTTCCGGTGCAGCCGGCAGCGTCGGGGCCGACGTGTTGTGGCAGGCGCCAAGGGTCAGCGCGGTAATGATCAGCGTGAGGGCTGACAGGCGAACGCGACTCGAGTGGGAGGCTGAGAACATGGGGCACTCCGTCCGTTGGATAAATGTATCGGCGACTGTATCGGCGACCTCGCAGTGGCGCAAACCAGAAGGCGCGGTTGCCCTTCATCAATCGACGGATTTTCGGTAGGGTCGTTGCCAGCGATCACGTCAGAAAAACCACAAGAGGCAGCCATGCAGAGCGAGTTTCCCACCCAGCCAAGCTACCGTTCCCAGCGCGAACAATTCCTGGCGGCGGCAACCGCGGCCGGCGCGACGCTGACTGAGTATCCCCATCCCCTCAAGGGGCCTTCAGGCGAGGCCCTGGGCACCGATGTGGCGGTACTCGGCGATCCTGGCGCCAAGCGCCTGCTGATCGCGCTGAGCGGCACGCACGGGGTCGAGGGGTTCTATGGCTCGGGGTGCCAGATCAAGTGGCTGCAGGAGCTCGGCAAGCGCACATTGCCGGCCGATGTCGCGGTGGTGATGGTTCATGCGATCAATCCCTGGGGCATGGCGTGGCTGCGCAGGGTCAACGAAGACAACATCGACCTGAACCGCAATCACCTGGATTTCGCGGCTGCGTTACCGGATAACCAGGCCTATGACGCCATACATGAGATTTACGCCTGCACCCAGTTGCGCGGGCCCGAGCGTGACCGCGCGGATGCCTTGCTCGACGAGCAGATCCGTCTGCATGGCTGGCCTGCGGTCATGTCGATAGTCGAGGGTGGCCAGCATGCGCATGCGGATGGCCTGTTCTATGGCGGGGTAGCCCCCAGCTGGTCGAACCGCACCTTGCAGCAGATCCTGCAAAAGCACGTGGCCCATGCGGACGTCGCCCTGTGTTTCGACTTGCACACCGGTGCCGGGGAGTATGGTCATCCGATGTTGCTGACGATCACCCAGGCGCCGTATCCGGCATTGGCCGATGCGCAGGCGATTTATGGTCCATGGCTCTACACCCTGCACACCGGTGCCGACACCCTCAGCGAAACCGGTGTGGCGGCGACGGCCACCGGCTACACCTCGCAAGCCTTGATCGATGCACTACCGCAGGTGCGGTTGATGCCCTTCGTCATCGAGTGCGGGACCTATCCGGGGCCGGAGGTTCATCGGCATCTGCGCGATGACCATTGGTTGCATCTGCACGGTGATGTCCACGGTGGGGTAGGGCGCGAGATCAAGTTGAACCTGCTTGAACAGTTCTATCCCGCCGACAGCGATTGGCAGGCCATGGTCTGGTTGCGGACCTGGCAGATCTGGGAGCGGGGATTGACCGTCTTGCCGACGCTTCGGGCCTGAGGCCTGTAGGAGCGAGCTTGCTCGCGATGGTCGTCAACGATGACGCGTGCTGACTGATTAAGCGCGGTGCCCTTGAGACCATCGCGAGCAAGCTCGCTCCCACAATAAGGGTGCAGCCATTTTCGCGAGGCAAAAAAAAACGGCCTACCTTTCGGTAAACCGTTTTTAGCACTTGGTGGCTACACAGGGACTTGAACCCCGGACCCCAGCATTATGAATGCTATGCTCTAACCAACTGAGCTATGTAGCCAAGATGGCGCGCATTATTCACCGGTAATGGAGATGCGTCAAGCGTAAATTTAAAATATTTCTCTACACTTTCAACCGCTTATCTTCCCGAGCCGAAAAACCGGAGCGGAGGAGGGCATCGATTAAGCCGAAATCTGCGAAATTGCGAGGTCGTTAGCAAGCTAAGGGGATGGCGCTGCCGCAGCGAAAAATGGCACATTGATGCACCTGCCCGTGCGCATCCCTCTGTTTTTCGGAAATTTCATGGCTATCAGCAACGTTCAGTCCGCCACTGCGGCGGCGCCCGCGTCTTCACAAAGCAGTCCGTTGGTCATGCGCATCATTGGCGCAGTGGCGCTGGCGCACCTGATCAACGACCTGATTCAATCGGTGCTGCCGTCGATCTACCCGATGCTCAAGGCCAACTATGGCCTGACGTTCACCCAGGTCGGCCTGATCACCCTGACGTTTCAACTGACCGCATCACTGCTGCAACCTTGGGTCGGCTACCACACGGACCGCCATCCCAAGCCATGGCTGTTGCCGGCTGGCACGGTCTGCACCTTGATCGGCATAGTCATGATGTCGGTGGTCGGCAGCTTCCCGCTGATCCTGCTGGCGGCGGGCTTGATCGGCATTGGCTCCTCGACCTTCCACCCGGAAGCTTCTCGCGTGGCACGACTGGCCTCGGGAGGGCGATTCGGCCTGGCGCAATCGACCTTCCAGGTCGGCGGCAACGCGGGCTCGGCGTTCGGTCCGTTGCTGGCGGCGGCGATCATCATTCCTTACGGGCAAGGGCATGTGGCCTGGTTCGGCCTGTTCGCGGTGTTTGCGCTGTTCGTGCTTTACCGGATCAGTCGCTGGTACGCCAACCACTTGAACCTGTTCAAGCTCAAGCAGGGCCAGGCAGCGACTCACGGCCTGTCCAAGGGGCGGGTGACCAGCGCGCTGGTGGTGCTCGGGTTGCTGGTGTTCTCCAAGTATTTCTACATGTCCAGCCTCACCAGTTACTTCACGTTCTACCTGATCGAGAAGTTCGACCTGTCGGTGGCCAGTTCGCAACTGCACCTGTTCCTGTTTCTCGGCGCGGTGGCCGCGGGGACCTTCTTTGGCGGGCCCATCGGCGACAAGATCGGGCGCAAGGCGGTGATCTGGTTCTCGATCCTTGGCGTTGCCCCCTTCACCTTGCTGCTGCCCCATGTGGACCTGTTCTGGACCACCGTCCTCAGCGTGGTCATCGGCTTCATCCTCGCCTCGGCCTTCTCGGCCATCGTGGTGTATGCCCAGGAACTGGTGCCGGGCAATGTCGGGATGATTGCCGGGGTGTTCTTCGGCCTGATGTTCGGTTTCGGCGGGATTGGCGCGGCGCTGCTGGGGCACCTGGCGGACATCCACGGCATCGAATACGTGTACTACCTGTGTTCGTTCCTGCCGTTATTGGGCGTATTGGCGATTTTCCTGCCGCGTACCAAAAAGGCCTGATCACCCACCACATGGCCGGAAGCTCGAGCTTGCACGAGACTTCCGGCTGAAAAGCCGGATAATGGCGACCATTCGTTTGCTCGTTATTCTGGTACCCCGCATGGAAATCAAGGTCAATTTTCTCGACAACCTTCGACTTGAAGCCAAGTTCGATGACTTCACCGTGGTGGCCGATCAACCTATCCGCTACAAGGGCGATGGTTCGGCACCCGGTCCGTTCGACTACTTCCTGGCTTCGTCGGCGTTGTGTGCGGCGTACTTCGTGAAGTTGTACTGCGACACCCGCAACATTCCCACCGATAACATCCGCCTGTCGCAGAACAACATTGTCGACCCGGAAAACCGCTACAACCAGATCTTCAAGATCCAGGTCGAATTGCCGGCCGATATCTCCGACAAGGACCGCCAGGGCATCCTGCGTTCCATCGACCGTTGCACCGTGAAAAAAGTGGTGCAGGCCGGGCCGGAGTTCGTGATTGAAGAGGTGGAAAACCTCGATGCCGACGCCCAGGCATTGCTGATGCCGGCTTCCACTTCAGGTTCGGATGCGGGCACCTACATTGTCGGCAAGGACCTCCCGCTGGAGCAGACCATTGCCAACATGTCGGGCATTCTCGCCGGCCTGGGCATGAAGATCGAAATCGCCTCGTGGCGCAATATCGTACCCAATGTGTGGTCGCTGCATATCCGCGATGCGCACTCGCCGATGTGTTTCACCAATGGCAAGGGCGCCACCAAGGAAGGCGCGCTGGCGTCGGCCTTGGGCGAGTTCATCGAGCGGCTGAACTGCAACTTTTTCTATAATGATCAGTTCTGGGGAGAAGACATCGCCAACGCGGCGTTTGTGCATTACCCGAACGAGCGCTGGTTCCAGCCTGGCCCTAAAGACGAACTGCCGGCGGAGATTCTCGACGAGTACTGCCTGCGGATCTTCAACCGCGATGGCGAGTTGCGTGGCTCGCATCTGTTCGACACTAACTCGGGCAACGAAGAACGCGGCATCTGTTCGCTGCCGTACGTGCGCCAGTCGGACGGCGAGGTGGTGTATTTCCCTTCCAACCTGATCGAAAACCTGTACCTGAGCAACGGCATGAGCGCCGGCAATACGCTGGCCGAAGCGCAGGTACAGTGCCTGTCGGAAATCTTCGAGCGCGCGGTGAAGCGCGAAATCATCGAGGGCGAATTCGCCCTGCCGGATGTGCCCGCCGAAGTGCTGGCGAAGTACCCTGGGATTCTCGCGGGTATCCAGGCGCTGGAAGAGCAGGGGTTCCCTGTGCTGGTCAAGGATGCGTCCCTGGGTGGCGAATTCCCGGTGATGTGCGTCACCTTGATGAACCCGCGCACCGGCGGTGTATTCGCCTCGTTCGGCGCGCACCCGAGCCTGGAAGTGGCGCTGGAGCGCAGCCTGACGGAATTGTTGCAGGGCCGCAGCTTCGAAGGCCTCAATGACCTGCCACTGCCGACCTTTGAAGGCCATGCGGTGACCGAGCCGAACAACTTCGTCGAGCACTTCATCGATTCCAGCGGCGTGGTGTCGTGGCGCTTCTTCAGTGCCCAGTCGGACTACGAATTCGTCGAGTGGGACTTCTCCGGCCAGGGTGAAGACTCCAATGCCGAGGAAGCCGCAACCTTGTTCGGCATTCTCGAAGGCATGGGCAAGGAAGTGTACATGGCGGTGTATGAGCACATCGGTGCAACGGCCTGCCGAATCCTGGTGCCGGACTACTCGGAAATTTATCCGGTGGACGACCTGATCTGGGACAACACCAACAAGGCGCTGTTCTTCCGCGAGGACATCCTCAATCTGCACAGCCTGGACAAGGCCGGCCTGAAGTCGCTGGTCAAGCGTCTGGAAGACAGCGAGCTGGACGACTACACCGACATCACCACCTTGATCGGCATCGAGTTCGACGACAACACCGCCTGGGGTCAGTTGACGATCCTGGAGTTGAAGTTGCTGATCTATCTCGCCTTGCAGAAGTTCGAAGAGGCGAAAGAGGCGGTGGAAATGTTCCTGCAGTACAACGACAACACGGTCGAGCGCGGCTTGTTCTACCAGGCCGTGAACGTGGTGCTGGAAATGGAGCTGGACGAGGACCTGGAGTTGGTCGATTACGAGGCCAACTTCCGCCGTATGTTCGGCAACGAGCGCATGGACGCCGCGATCGGCTCCGTGAACGGCAGCGTGCGCTTCTTCGGCTTGACGCCGACCAGCATGAAGCTGGAGGGGCTCGACCGGCACCTGCGCCTGATCGACAGCTACAAGAAACTGCACTCGGCCCGCGCGAAAGTGGCGATCTGATCCACTTTCATAGCGCTCACAAAAAAAGCACCCGAGGGTGCTTTTTTTGTTGAAGGCTGCGAACGTCAGACGTTGAAGCGGAAGTGCATCACGTCGCCGTCCTTGACGATGTAATCCTTGCCTTCCAGGCGCCATTTACCGGCTTCCTTGGTACCGGCTTCGCCCTTGTACTGGATGAAGTCGTTGTAGGCGATCACTTCGGCGCGGATGAAGCCTTTTTCGAAGTCGGTGTGGATCACGCCAGCGGCTTGTGGTGCGGTGGCACCAACGCGTACGGTCCAGGCGCGGACTTCTTCGACACCGGCGGTGAAGTAGGTCTGCAGGTGCAGCATTTCGTAGCCGGCGCGGATCACGCGGTTCAGGCCAGGCTCTTCGAGGCCCAGGGCTTCGAGGAACATGTCTTTCTCTTCGCCGTCGTCGAGCTCGGCGATTTCCGCTTCGATCTTGTTGCAGACCGGAACAACCATGGCGCCTTCTTCTTCGGCGATGGCCCTGACCACGTCCAGGTGCGGGTTGTTCTCGAAACCGTCTTCAGCGACGTTGGCGATGTACATCACAGGCTTGGTGGTCAGCAGGTGGAAGCCCTTGATCACCGCTTTTTCGTCGGTGCTCATGTTCTTCATCAGGCTGCGCGCCGGCTTGCCTTCGGTGAAGTGAGCGATCAGTTGCTCCAGCAGGCCTTTCTGGACCACGGCGTCCTTGTCACCGCCCTTGGCGTTACGCGCGACTTTCTGCAATTGTTTCTCGCAGCTGTCGAGGTCGGCGAAGATCAGTTCCAGGTCGATGATTTCGATGTCGCGTTTCGGGTCGACGCTGTTGGAGACGTGAATCACGTTCTCGTCTTCGAAGCAGCGGACCACGTGGGCGATGGCATCGGTTTCACGGATATTGGCCAAAAACTTGTTGCCCAGGCCTTCACCTTTCGACGCGCCGGCCACCAGGCCTGCGATGTCGACGAATTCCATGGTGGTCGGCAGGATGCGCTTTGGATTGACGATTTCCGCCAGGGCTTGCAGGCGTGGATCCGGCATCGGCACGATACCGCTGTTCGGTTCGATGGTGCAGAAGGGGAAGTTCTCGGCCGCGATACCGGATTTGGTCAGGGCGTTGAACAGGGTGGACTTGCCGACGTTAGGCAGGCCGACGATGCCGCAATTGAATCCCATGGTGTTTCCCCTCGGATAAGAGTCAGGCCTTCTGGCTGTGCAGGTTTTTCATCGCGCGGTTCCATTCACCGGCGAGGATATCCGGCAGCACGCCGAGGGCAAAGTCGATGCTGGCATCGAGTTTTTCCTGTTCGGCGCGTGGCGCACGACCCAGGACGAAATTTGAAACCATACTGGCGACGCCCGGGTGGCCGATGCCAAGTCGCAGGCGGTAGAAAGTATTCTGATTGCCCAGTTGCGCGATGATGTCGCGCAACCCGTTGTGACCGCCATGGCCGCCGCCCTGCTTGAGCTTGGCAACGCCGGGTGGCAGGTCGAGTTCGTCATGCGCCACGAGGATTTCTTCAGGCTTGATGCGGAAGAATCCGGCAAGGGCCGCCACGGCCTGGCCGCTGCGGTTCATGTACGTGGTGGGAATCAGCAGACGAACATCCTGACCCTGGTGCGAATAGCGCCCGGTCAGGCCGAAATATTTGCGGTCCGCCACAAGGTTCACACCTTGTGCGTTCGCGATGCGCTCAACAAAAAGGGCCCCTGCGTTATGCCGGGTCTGTTCGTATTCAGCGCCTGGATTACCCAGGCCAACGATCAGTTTGATGGCAGTCACGATAGGGGCCCTTCCTTGGAGTGGTGGATAACATCGCCGCAATCCGGGAGAGCGGCGAAAGTGGACGAAAATTGCTCATTTACCATGATGTAAACTCCGCGTTCTCGCCCGCTTTCTCGCTACGTTCCAGTCCGCGATGTTACTTGATCACTCCGGCATCACAGAGTGAATTACTCTGCAGCGCCTTCTTCGGTAGCTTCTGGAGCAACACGTGGAGCGTGGACGTTGGCAACAGCCTTGTCATCACCGTGTGCCAGAGCAACGAACTCAACGCCTTTAGGAGCTTTGAGGTCGGACAGGTGAATGATCGAACCGATTTCGGCGTTAGCCAGGTCGACTTCGATGAATTCAGGCAGGTCTTTCGGCAGGCAGGTCACTTCGATTTCCGAAACAACGTGCGAAATTTCGCCGCCTTTCTTGGTCGGAGCTTCTTCGCCAACGAAGTGTACAGGCACGATA
This sequence comes from Pseudomonas sp. YuFO20, assembly GCF_035064975.1. Classification (NCBI taxonomy): domain Bacteria; kingdom Pseudomonadati; phylum Pseudomonadota; class Gammaproteobacteria; order Pseudomonadales; family Pseudomonadaceae; genus Pseudomonas; species Pseudomonas sp. YuFO20. The sequence goes on along the minus strand of NZ_JAXDEO010000018.1, from coordinate 85,724 downwards.
GCGGTCAGTTTCTGGCCAGCTACAACGCGTACGAAGTCGGCGTGCATCACGTGGCCTTTGGCCGGGTGACGCTGCAGAGCCTTGATGATTACGTTTTGCTTGGTGCCACCAACGTTCAGCTCGATGATGTGGCTGTAAGCCGCTTCGTTTTCGAGCAGTTTGGCAACTTCTTTGGCCAGCATGCTGATGGATTCAGGGGCTTTTTCGCCACCGTAAACTACAGCTGGAACCAGGCTTGCGAGACGACGCAGGCGGCGGCTCGCACCTTTCCCCAGGTCGGAACGCACTTCAGCATTCAGAGTAAAATCGTTCATGTTGTATCTCCAAAATAACCACACTCGCCCCAGCGTTTGCGACCAGCGCTAAAGGCGATATGGGCAAAAAAGCCCCGCCCCGACAGGAATGCCGGGGCGGGGCGCTTTTCGTCAACGAGACATTTCGAGAAGGGCAGGGCCCTTAGCGGAACATCGCGCTGATCGATTCTTCATTGCTGATGCGGCGGACCGCCTCGGCAACAACCGGTGCGATATCCAGTTGACGGATACGCGCACAGGCTTGTGCTGCAGCGGACAGCGGGATGGTGTTGGTCACCACCAGCTCGTCCAGCACGGAATTTTCAATGTTTTCGATCGCCCGACCCGACAGCACAGGGTGCGTGCAGTAGGCGAAAACCTTGGCAGCGCCATGCTCTTTCAAGGCCTTGGCCGCGTGGCACAGGGTGCCGGCGGTATCGACCATGTCATCGACCAGAATACAGGTACGCCCTTCGACATCACCGATGATATGCATCACTTCAGAGTGATTGGCTTTCTCACGGCGTTTGTCGATGATCCCGAGATCCACGCCCAGGGATTTGGCAACGGCACGTGCACGCACGACGCCACCAATGTCCGGGGACACGATCATCAGGTTTTCGAAGCGCTGATCTTCAATGTCATCCACCAGAACCGGGGAGCCGTAGATGTTATCTACCGGAATATCGAAGAAACCCTGGATTTGGTCAGCATGCAGATCAACCGTGAGAACACGGTCGATGCCGACTACGGTAAGCATGTCAGCAACGACTTTCGCGCTGATAGCCACACGTGCGGAACGCGGACGGCGATCCTGACGGGCATAACCAAAGTAAGGAATAACAGCAGTGATACGAGTAGCCGAGGAGCGGCGGAAGGCATCAGCCATCACTACCAGTTCCATCAGGTTATCGTTGGTCGGAGCGCAAGTCGGCTGAATAATGAAGACATCTTTACCGCGGACGTTTTCATTGATCTCGGCTGTAATTTCGCCGTCGGAAAATTTACCGACAGAGATGTCACCGAGAGGGATATGCAGCTGACGTACGACACGCCGAGCCAGATCGGGGTTAGCATTCCCCGTAAAGACCATCATCTTGGACACGCGCAGTACCTAGAGGCTGAGGGTAACCTGGATGAGTATTGAAAATGGCAGGGGCGGCTGGATTCGAACCAACGCATGGCAGGATCAAAACCTGCTGCCTTACCGCTTGGCGACGCCCCTGTATCTGTTGCAACGATTACCCAGTAATCGGTTCTTTTAGAGCAGACCTTGCAGCTTGCGATGCAACATCGAAATGTTGCTTCCTTTTGCTACAAACCCTGGAAGGGTCTCTGTAAGAAGGGCCGAGACTTTATCAGCTTCAGCTTTGCTTGGGAAGCCCCCAAACACACAACTTCCAGTTCCGGTGAGTTTTGCTTCGGTAAATTTACCTAACAAATTCAATGCGTTACGTACCTCTGGATAACGCCTTGCTACCACCGGCAAGCAGTCATTTCGACTGTTTCCCTTGGGAACGGGGCGCACTTTAATGGGCGGCGTGTTACGTGTCAACAACGGATCTGAAAAAATTTCTGCCGTACTTACAGAGACTTGCGGTACGAGCACGAGATACCAGGGTTCTTCCGGGTCGACAGGGGTCAGTTTTTCCCCCACGCCCTCGGCGAACGCCGCATGCCCGCGCACGAAAACCGGGACGTCAGCGCCCAGCGTCAGGCCCAGTGCAGCCAGCCGGTCTTCATCCCAACCCAATTGCCACAGATGATTGAGGCCGAGCAGGGTGGTGGCGGCATTCGAACTGCCGCCGCCGATGCCGCCGCCCATGGGCAGGACCTTGTCGATCCAGATATCGATGCCGAGCGAACAGCCGGATTGCGCCTGGAGTTTTTTCGCCGCCTTGACGATCAGGTTGCTGTCGTGAGGGACGCCTTCGAACTCGGTGTGCAGGCGAATGACGCCGTCGTCGCGCACGGCGAAGGTGATTTCGTCGCCGTAGTCGAGAAATTGAAACAGCGTCTGCAGCTCGTGGTAGCCGTCTTCACGGCGACCCAGAATATGCAGCATCAAATTGAGCTTGGCCGGGGAGGGCAGGGTCAGTTGCTTGGCTGGCATTTCATTGCCCCAACTTGCGCGGTTGCCAGGCCTTGATCACCAGCGTGACATCCAGGTCGGTGCCGTGCAATTTGATCCGCTCAGGCAGCCAGTAGCCGTTTTGCTCGGTGTAGGCGGTGTATTCGACCTGCCAGCCGTCCTGTTCGAGACTGGCCAGGCGGCTATTGCCATCGAGGGTCAAGCGGCTTTTGCTGTCCGGCGCCGGCAGTCCGCGGACCCACCAGGCCAGGTTGGAAACCGGCAGCTTCCAGCCAAGCTGCTCTTCGAGCAGGGCATCCGGGGACGCCGCTTCGTAGCGACCCTGGTTGGCGACTTCCAGGGAAACCTTGCCCGGGCGCCCGGTCAGGCGCGCCGCCCCGCGACCCAAGGGGCCGGAGAGACGAATGTCGTAGTAATCCTGGCGTTGCAGCCAGAACAGCGTGCCGCTGCCGGAATCTTTCGGCGCACGGATGCCTATCTTGCCGTCGATCTGCCAGCCATCAAGGCTCGCCAGCTGCTGTTTGTGCTGGCGCCATTGGGCGGGGTCTCCGTGGCCCTCGACCGATTCGCGGGCACCGAAGCCCGCACAACCGGCGAGCAGGGCAATGAAACTGAAAACGATGAAGTGGCGCAAAAACATAATCTTAAAGAGTCTCTGATCCGGTCAGGCGCTTGATGGTACTGCGCAGGGTAGGGCTGTCGGGTTGTTCCTTGAGGAATTTGCCCCAGATTTGCCGGGCTTCGGTTTGCTTGCCATTGGCCCACAGGACTTCGCCCAGGTGGGCGGCGACTTCCTGGTCGGGGAAACGCTCCAGGGCCTGGCGCAGCAGGCGCTCGGCTTCGTCGAGATTGCCCATGCGGTAATTCACCCAGCCGAGGCTGTCGAGCACCGCCGGGTCTTCCGGACTGATCTGGTGCGCTTGCTCGATCAGCGCCTTGGCTTCGGCGTAGCGCGTCGTGCGGTCAGACAGGGTATAGCCGAGGGCGTTCAATGCCATGGCGTTGTCCGGGTCGCGCTTGATAATCAGGCGCAGGTCTTTTTCCATCTGGGCCAGGTCATTGCGTTTTTCCGCCTGCATGGCCCGGGTGTACAGCAGATTCAGGTCATCCGGGTATTGCTGCAGCGCCTGTTCCAGGACTTTCCAGGCCTTGTCCCCCTGTTTGTTGGCGGACAAGGTTTCGGCTTCGATCAGATACAACTGGATCACGTAGTCCGGTTGCTCGTCGCGTTGGGCAGCGAGGCGTTTTTGCGCTTCGGCGGTCCTGCCGTTGCCCATCAGGATATCGGCCTGGCGCAGTTGCGCTGGCAGGTAGTCGTTACCCGGCCCGACCTTGGCGTACTCGATCAGCGCACCTTGTGGATCGTTGCGTTCTTCGGCGATGCGCCCCAGGTTCAGGTGCGCCGAGTCGACGTGGCTGTCACGGGCGATCAGGTCTTCCAGGTAGCCCTTGGCCTCGTCCCAGGCCTTGGCCTCAAGGCACACCAGCGCCAGCGAATAACGCAGGTCGTCGTCATCCGGGTATTGCTGCACCAGGCTGGAGAACTCGGCCTTGGCGTCATCCATGCGGTCCTGTTCGACCAGCATGCGCGCGTAGGTCAGGCGCAGGCGCTTGTCGTCCGGGTATTTCCTGATGCTTTTTTGCAGCAGCGGCAAAGCTTCGTCACCGCGATCCAGGGATTGCAGCAGGCGCGCACGCAGCAGGATCGGGGCGATTTCGCCGTCGTCCGGTGGATTGTCTTCCAGCAGGGTCAGCGCGCCTTTTGTGTCGCCATCCTGTTGCAGCAGCAAGGCCTTGCCGAAAATCAGCTGGCCGTTGTTCGGGTGGCGCTGCAACAAGCGGTCGAAACTTTTCATCAGGCCGTTGCGCGTGTCCTGGTCGGTATCGGCCGCGGACAGCGCGAGGAAGTCGAAATGGGTATCGCCCTTGCCCTGCAGCACCTTCTCCATATAGACCATGGAGTCGTCATAGCGCCCGGCGCGCGCCAGTTGCACGGCGGCGGCCCGCTGGGCCTCAAGGTCGTCCGGCGCGTTTTTCGCCCAGATCAGTGCCGTGTCCAGGGCGGCCTGGTCGGCGCCCAGGTACTCGGCAATGCGGAAGGCCCGCTCGGAGATGCCCGGATCCTGGGTGTTGATGGCCTGGGTCACGTAGTTGTCCAGGGCGATGTCGAAACGATTGCGCTGGCCAGCCAGTTCCGCGCTCAACAGACTGAAGACGGTGTCTTCGCTGAACGAGCTGTAGACCTTGGGCTTTTCAGGGGCCACCGTGGTGTCTTCGACCGGCGACGGGTCGTCCGTCGACGCGGGGGCCAGGGCCTGGCAGCCGCTGAGAAAGACAAGGGCAAGGAGCAACGCGGAAGATCTATTCATATAGGAAGAGGACGACTAACCTGCGGTCGGATCATCATGACACAAGCCTTACGTCAAACATAACCGCCGAACTGATTTCAAGTGAGCGCGCTCCCCTGTAGGAGCCGGCTTGCTGGCGATGGTGGTGAACGATGACGCATTTATTCTGGAAAGGACGCGGCGCCTGCAAGTCCATCGCCAGCAAGCCGGCGCCTGCAGCGAGCGGTGTGCGGATCAAAATCTGTGTAAACGAGAACCGCTCGCAATTCGCGGCATCACCTACCAGGTCAATAGATATCGAGTAGTTGTTCTCCATGTGTCGAAGTAGGACAATTGCCGGCTTCACGTCACCACCAGCGACCTTGAATGGCCTTCCTTGCACTCGGTATTAACCACAAGACTGCTTCAGTAGACGTCCGCGAGCGCGTGGCCTTTACCCCTGAGCAGCTGGTTGAGGCCTTGCAGCAGCTCTGCCGACTCACCGACAGCCGCGAAGCTGCGATCCTCTCCACCTGCAATCGCAGTGAACTCTATATAGAACAGGATCACCTGTCGGCCGATACCGTGCTGCGCTGGCTGGCCGAATATCATCATTTGAGCCTGGATGAGCTGCGCGCGAGCGCTTATGTGCACGAAGACGATGCGGCAGTTCGTCACATGATGCGGGTCGCCTCCGGGCTCGATTCGCTGGTGTTGGGCGAACCGCAGATCCTCGGCCAGATGAAATCCGCCTACGCCGTCGCGCGGGAGGCCGGGACCATCGGACCGTTGCTCGGGCGCCTGTTCCAGGCCACGTTCAATGCGGCCAAGCAAGTGCGCACCGACACCGCCATTGGCGAGAACCCGGTGTCCGTGGCGTTTGCCGCGGTCAGCCTGGCCAAACAGATTTTCAGTGACCTGCAACGCAGCCAGGCCTTGCTGATCGGCGCCGGCGAGACCATCACCCTGGTCGCCCGCCACCTGCATGACCTGGGCGTAAAGCGTATCGTGGTCGCCAACCGTACACTGGAGCGCGCGAGCATCCTGGCCGAGCAGTTCGGCGCCCATGCGGTGCTGCTGTCGGACATCCCGGCGGAGCTGGTGCGCAGCGACATCGTCATCAGTTCCACCGCCAGCCAGTTGCCGATCCTTGGCAAGGGCGCTGTCGAAAGCGCCCTGAAGCTGCGCAAGCACAAGCCGATCTTCATGGTCGATATCGCCGTACCGCGTGATATCGAGCCAGAAGTCGGCGAATTGGACGACGTCTACCTGTATAGCGTCGACGATCTCCACGAAGTGGTCGCCGAGAACCTCAAGAGTCGCCAGGGTGCAGCCCAGGCCGCGGAAGAGATGGTCTCGGTCGGCGCCGAAGATTTCATGGTACGCCTGCGCGAACTGGCGGCGGTCGACGTGCTCAAGGCCTATCGTCAACAGAGCGAACGCCTGCGCGACGAAGAATTGCAAAAGGCCCAGCGCCTGCTGGCCAACGGCAGCAGCGCCGAAGAGGTGCTGGTGCAATTGGCACGCGGCTTGACCAATAAACTCTTGCACGCACCGAGCGTGCAGTTGAAAAAGCTCTCTGCCGAAGGTCGCCTCGATGCGCTGGCGATGGCCCAGGAACTCTTTGCCCTCGGTGAGGGCTCATCGGATAGCTTTTCGGATAAGAAACCGCAATGAAAGCGTCACTGCTCAATAAGCTGGACATCCTCCAGGACCGTTTCGAGGAATTGACCGCCTTGCTTGGCGATGGCGAGGTCATTTCCGATCAGAACAAGTTCCGCGCCTATTCCAAGGAGTACGCGGAAGTCGAGCCGATCGTCGAAACCTATAAACAGCTGCTTAAAGTGCAGGGCGACCTCGAAGGCGCCCAGGCCTTGCTCAAGGACAGCGACCCGGACATGCGCGAAATGGCCGTGGAAGAAGTCCGCGAGGCCAAGGAACGCCTGGTCGAACTGGAAGCCAATCTGCAACGCATGTTGCTGCCCAAGGACCCGAACGACGGGCGCAACGTGTTCCTCGAAATCCGCGCGGGCACCGGCGGTGACGAAGCGGCGATTTTCTCCGGCGACCTGTTCCGCATGTATTCGCGTTACGCCGAGCGGCGCGGCTGGCGGGTGGAGATCCTCTCGGAAAACGAGGGTGAACACGGCGGCTACAAGGAAGTCATCGCGCGAGTAGAGGGCGACAACGTCTACGGCAAGCTGAAGTTCGAGTCCGGCGCCCACCGCGTGCAACGCGTACCGGCGACCGAGTCCCAGGGACGCATCCACACCTCGGCCTGCACCGTGGCGGTATTGCCCGAGCCGGACGAACAGGAAGCGATCGAGATCAACCCGGCGGACTTGCGCATCGATACCTATCGCTCCTCCGGTGCGGGCGGTCAGCACGTGAACAAGACCGATTCGGCGATTCGCATCACCCACTTGCCGTCCGGCATCGTGGTCGAGTGCCAGGAAGAACGTTCGCAGCACAAGAACCGCGCCCGGGCGATGTCCTGGCTGTCGGCCAAGCTCAACGACCAGCAGACCAGTGCCGCCGCCAATGCCATCGCCAGCGAGCGTAAATTGCTGGTGGGTTCGGGGGATCGCTCGGAACGCATCCGCACCTACAACTTCGCCCAGGGCCGGGTCACCGACCACCGGGTCAACCTGACCCTGTATTCCCTCGACGAAATCCTCGCCGGGGGCGTCGATGCAGTGATCGAGCCGTTGCTGGCCGAGTACCAGGCCGATCAACTGGCCGCCATAGGTGAGTAAATGACGATCATTGCCAGTCTGTTGCGCGCGGCCGATCTGCCCGACTCGCCCACGGCGCGCCTGGATGCCGAGTTGTTGCTGGCGGCGGCGCTGGGCAAGTCCCGCAGCTTCCTGCACACCTGGCCGGAACGTATCGTGCCGAGCGAAGCGGCGTTAACGTTTGCGGAGTATTTGCAGCGTCGCCGCAGCGGTGAGCCGGTGGCGTACATTCTTGGCCAGCAAGGTTTCTGGAAACTCGACCTGGAAGTCGCACCGCACACCCTGATTCCGCGCCCGGACACTGAGTTGCTGGTGGAAGCCGCGCTGGAACTGTTGCCCGCCACGCCCGCCAAAGTTCTCGATCTGGGCACTGGCAGCGGCGCGATTGCCCTGGCCTTGGCCAGCGAACGTCCGGCATGGAAGGTCACCGCTGTGGATCGTGTGCTGGAAGCCGTGGCCCTGGCCGAGCGCAATCGCCAGCGCTTGCACCTGAGCAATGCCACGGTGCTGAGCAGTCATTGGTTCAGCGCCCTGCAAGGTCAACGTTTTCAACTGATCATCAGCAATCCGCCCTATATTGCGTCCGCCGATCCGCACCTGGTGGAAGGCGACGTGCGTTTCGAACCGGCCAGCGCCCTGGTGGCCGGTGTCGACGGGCTCGACGATTTGCGCTTGATCATTGCCCAGGCGCCGGACCATCTGGACGCGGGCGGCTGGCTGATGCTCGAGCACGGTTACGATCAGGCCGAGGCGGTGCGCGATCTACTGCTGACCCATGGTTTCGAACAGGTGCACAGCCGCACCGACCTGGGCGGTCATCAACGCATAAGCCTGGGGTGCCTGCCATGCTGAATGATCAGGAATTGCTGCGTTACAGCCGGCAGATTCTGTTGCAGCACATTGATATCGACGGCCAGTTGCGGCTCAAGGAAAGCCGCGTGCTGATCGTCGGCCTCGGCGGGCTTGGCGCGCCGGTGGCGCTGTACCTGGCGGCGGCCGGCGTGGGTGAGTTGCATCTGGCGGACTTCGATACGGTCGACCTGACCAACCTGCAACGCCAGATCATTCACGACACCGACAGCGTCGGCATGAGCAAGGTCGACTCGGCGATCAAGCGCCTGACGGCCATCAACCCGCAGATCGCGCTGGTCGCCCATCGCGCGGCGCTGGATGAAGACTCGCTGGCGGCGGTCGTGGCCGGTGTGGATCTGGTCCTCGACTGCTCCGATAATTTTTCCACCCGTGAAGCGGTCAACGCCGCTTGCGTGAGCGCCGGCAAGCCGCTGGTCAGCGGTGCGGCGATTCGCCTGGAAGGGCAATTGTCGGTGTTCGACCCGCGTCGCGCAGAAAGCCCTTGCTATCACTGTTTGTATGGGCACGGCAGCGAAGCCGAATTGACCTGCAGCGAGGCCGGGGTGGTCGGTCCGCTGGTGGGGCTGGTCGGCAGCCTGCAAGCCCTCGAAGCGCTGAAGTTGCTGGCCGGCTTTGGCGAGCCGCTGGTGGGGCGCCTGTTGTTGATCGACGCCTTGGGTACGCGCTTTCGCGAATTGCGGGTCAAGCGTGATCCGGGGTGCAGCGTCTGTGGGCCCAAGCATGCGTGAGGCGCCGATCGGCGTGTTCGACTCCGGCGTCGGTGGGCTTTCGGTGCTGGCCGAGATCCAGCGTTTGTTGCCTGACGAATCCCTGTTGTACTTCGGCGACTGTGGGAACATTCCCTACGGCGAGAAAACCCCGGAATTCATCCGCCAGCGTTGCAGCGTCATGGCCGAGTTTTTTCAAGGCCAGGGCGCCAAGGCCCTGGTATTGGCCTGTAACACCGCGACGGTCGCGGGGGTCGCCGACCTGCGTCGCGATTACCCGCAGTGGCCCATCGTCGGCATGGAACCTGCCGTCAAGCCGGCGGCCGCCGCGACCCGCAGCGGCGTGGTCGGCGTGCTGGCCACCACGGGCACCCTGCAGAGCGCCAAGTTCGCCGCGCTGCTCGACCGATTCGCCACCGACGTTCGAGTGATCACCCAGCCCTGCCCCGGGTTGGTCGATTTGATCGAACAAGGCGATCTGCACAGCCCCACCCTGCGTCAGTTGCTGCAGGGTTACGTCGAGCCGCTGCTTGCCGAAGGCGCCGACACCATCATCCTGGGCTGCACCCATTACCCGTTTCTCAAGCCGCTGCTCAAGCAGATGATCCCCGATGACATCAGCCTGATCGACACCGGCGCGGCGGTCGCGCGCCAGCTTCAACGCCTGCTGGCCGAGCGCGAACTACTCGCCGCCGGGCCTGCGCGTGCTGCGCAGTTCTGGACCAGTGCCGATCCTGTTCATTTCACAAATATATTGCCAATCTTGTGGAATAACGCTGGGGTTGTGCGAAGCTTCGAAGGGTAAACAAGTTGTGGGGCAGGGGCACAATTGGGGTGGAACTTCTGAATAACCGTCGACTTCTATAGCTGGGTACGTAGAGCAAAAAAAACACCAAACGTAATCGTTCGGAAAAGGATGTTTCTATGAAGCGACTATTTTGCTTGGCCGCGATTGCGGCTGCACTGATGGGGCACAGTTTCACTGCACAGGCGGCAGGCGTGGAGTTCGGGATCGGCCAGACCCCCGAGTCGACCATGACTTATCGGCTGGGCATGCAATTCGATTGGGACAAGAGCTGGTGGCAAAGCGACGTCGGTCGTTTGACCGGTTACTGGAGCGGCGCCTACACCTACTGGGATGGCGACGAGAAATCCAGCAACCACAGCCTTTCGTTCTCCCCAGTGTTTGTTTATGAGTTCGCCGGTGAGAGCGTTAAACCCTATGTGGAACTCGGGGTTGGCGTGGCGGTGTTCGCCACTACCGAAGTGGAAAACAACGACCTGGGCAGCGCGTTTCAGTTCGAAGACCGTTTAGGTGTCGGCCTGCGTTTTGCTGGCGGGCATGAAGTCGGAGTTCGCGCCACGCACTATTCCAATGCCGGGATCGCCAGTCCCAACCAAGGCGTAGAAAGTTACGCGCTGCATTACACGATGCCGTTGTAAGGATCACTGCCTGAGCAACATACCCTGTGGGAGCCAGCCTGCTGGCGATTGCGATTTCAGGTTCAACATTAGTGTTGACTGAAACACCGCCATCGCCAGCAGGCTGGCTCCCACAATGAGTTTCAGCGATACGCCGTCGAAATGCCTTGGCGTTCCTCAATGCATTCCGGTGCCCCCATCTCGAATTCCCGGCAGATCAGCGGGCGTTTTTCGTAGATGGTGCACATCATCGTGTTGCGATCCAGCGCGGCGCACCAGCCGTCATCCAGGCGCAGCATGACTTCCCCACCCCAATCATCGGTGTCGATGAATCGCTCGGGCACGCCGGTATCGGTGATCAGCATGACTTCGAGCTGGCAGCAGCAGGCTGCACAGGTCGAGCAGGTCACCGTCGGCGTGGCGATTTGTGTGTGAGGGATGGTTTTCATGGCGCGCAGTGTAAGGCAGTCAGCCGGCGCCGTGTGAAAGCTCTGACGGACGCTCAGTGGCTGGCGTGCACTGCAAGTTTGTTGATCACAACTGATCCATGATCGGCGGGCTGCTGCGAACCATGCGTTTGCCAATCGCCAACCGGGTCCGGTCGGTCGTTTTCGACAGCGGCCAGAGGGTTGCCATGAGCGTTCCCGGCAACGGGATATCCACAGGCCGGTTCTTCATTTCGTGGAAAATGTGCTGGGCAGCTTTCCCCGTTGGCCAGGCGTTTTTCGATGTCAGTGAGGTCTCGACGAAGCCGGGGCTGACCACCGTGACTTCGATCCCTTCCGGTGCCAGGTCAATGCGCAGGGATTCGAACAGGTGACGCATCCCGGCTTTCGAGGCGCTATAGGCCTCTGCGCGGGGCAGTGGCAGGTAAGTCACCGAACTGGCCAGGCCTACCAGGTGCGGCGCCGTGCCAGCGCGCAGCAGTGGCAGCGCCGCTTCGATGCAGTAGCTGCTGGCGAGCAGGTTGGTGCGCACCACATGCTCGATGATCGAGGCGTCGAACTGCTTGGCATCCACGTATTCGCAGGTGCCGGCGTTGAGGATCACGGTGTCCAGATATCCCCAGTCCTGGGCAATCTGCTCGCCGATTTCACGTACCGTCTGGCTGTTGGTCAAGTCGCCAGCCACCACCAATACCTGCCCGGGATAGCGCAGGGACAGGACTCTCAGCGGCGCCAGCGAGCGGGAGCTGACGGCCAGGTGGGCGCCGGTCTTGAGTATTTCTTCGGCCAGCGCGGCGCCAATGCCGCTGCTCGCACCGGTCAACCAGTATCGACGTGGAGGTGTAAGGCTCATCCCGTTCTCCTTTGCAGCCAGGCAATCGCCCGGCCCCATACCGGTAGATGTTCATAAAAACGTAGCATTCGGCTATTCATGGTGGCTCCCGGCAGTTTGCCGCGACGGCAGATTCTTGAACGCGGCCAAGGCGCGAGCACGGGAGGTGTTCAAGTCGACGATCGGAGCAGGATAACCGGTCACACCGAACAGTCCGCCAAGTTGCGCCGGGTTGTGCACAGCCTTGTTATCGAGCTCCGACAACTGGGGTAGCCAGTGCTTGATGAACCGGCCATCGGCGTCGAATTTTAGCGACTGGCTCAGCGGGTTGAAAATCCGGAAGTAAGGCGCCGAGTCGGTGCCGGTGGACGAACTCCACTGCCAGCCGCCGTTGTTCGCTGCCAGGTCGCCATCGATCAGGTGGCGCATGAAAAAACGTTCGCCCTCGCGCCAGTCGATCAACAGGTTCTTGGTCAGGAACATCGCCACCACCATACGCAGGCGATTGTGCATCCAGCCGGTTTCCAGCAACTGGCGCATGGCCGCGTCGATGATCGGAAAGCCGGTACGGCCTTGCTGCCAGGCGGCGAGCTCCTCGGGAGCATTGCGCCACGCCAAGGCTTCGGTTTCCGGGCGAAAGGCACGGTGACGGGAGACTCGCGGGTAGCCCACCAGAATGTGTTTGTAGAACTCGCGCCACAGCAGTTCATTGATCCAGGTGACGGCGCCGACCTTGCCGCTTTCGAGCTCGCCTTGATTGCTTTGCAGCGCGGCATGCAGGCACTGGCGGGGCGAAATCACCCCGGCGGCCAGATAGGCCGAGAGTTGGCTGGTGCCGGGTTTTGCCGGAAAGTCGCGCTCGCTCTGGTAGTAGTCGATCTGCACCTCGGCAAAGCTGTCGAGACGGCGCCGGGCTTCGTCTTCACCGGCCGGCCACAGGGCGCGCAGGCGGTCAGGGGGCACGTCGAAGCCTTCGACCTGCGTCGCGATGGCGTCGCTGGCTATATTCAGCGGCGCTTGCGCCACCGGTGCAGGTAGCAGGCCCGGCAGCGAGTGACGCAGCCGTTCATGACAGACCTTGCGGAACTGACTGAAGACCTGAAAGTAAGTACCGGTTTTGCTCAGCACACTGCCGGGCTTGAACAGCAACTGATCGAGGTAGCGGCGGACCTCGATGCCTTCGGTCTTCAGGGCCCGGGCCACCGCGGCATCGCGACGGGTTTCATGGATGCCGTATTCCTCGTTGAGATGCACCGTGTCGATCTGCAATTGCCGGCACAGCTCGAGCAGCACGGTCGGAGCGTCATCCCAGCGGGGAGCATTGCGGATCAGCAGGGGAATGTTCAACTGGCCCAACACACGACTCAACGCCTGCAGGTTGCGCAGCCAGAAGTCCACTTTGCAGGCGGCGTCGTCATGTTCACGCCATTGCTCCGGACTCAGCAAAAACACCGCCACAGTCGGGCCACGGGTTGCCGCGGCCGCGAGGGCGGTGTTGTCATGCAGGCGCAGGTCGCTGCGCAGCCAGATCAATTGCATGTGGGTGTCCGCTCGAACCGTTGAAATGCCATTAAACGAGCCCGCATTGAACCAGTACCTGGTGCGCCGCCAACGGATTGTCGGCCAGGTACAGATCAGCGATCCCTGACGTTATTGCGGACAACTCGGTGTTGTGAATGCACACCGTGGGTCCGGCGATCATTTTTGGGCAACTGGTGCCGTTTAAAAGTTTCACCACCTGTGAAAGGTTTATCGCTTTGCTGGAATACAGCAAGACGCCCCGTGGTTGCAGTAGATCGACAGCCATTGCCAGTTCGCTGGCCGGGAGTGGCCAGTCAAACACTTGCACCGGGCAATCGGCGCTGCTGATCAACCACGCGGTGAGCCACAGGTGAGGTTCAAGTGGCAGGTCCGAGTGGTTGATCAACAGCAGTGGCGCGCTGTGTAACTGACGATTGTCATGGTAGATGCGCGCGCCAAACTTGCTACGCAGCCAGGAGTAAAAAAATACCCGTTCCATCTGCGTGCCGAACTGCCCTTGCCAGCGCTGTTCAAGTTCCGCCAGCAGGGGCAGGAGCAACTGCTCGCACAGGGTGCGCGGAGGGTACAGCGCCATGGCCTGGTTGACGGTGTCGTCCAGGGTTCGTTCGCTCAGCTGCGAGACGGCGTGCAGCAAGGTATGGCGCAACACCTGCCAATCGTTTTCAACGAACCCGCTGAAGGCCTGTGGGGTGTCGAGCAATTGCTTGACCTGGCTGACGGCCACGCCGCGGTTGATCCAGGTGAGTATCGCCAAAATGCGCTGTACATGTTCAGCCGAGAACAGCCGGTGCCCCTTGGGTGTGCGTTGCGGCACGATCAAGCCATAGCGACGTTCCCAGGCTCGCAGCGTCACGGCATTCACCCCGGTCTGCCGGGCGACTTCGCGGATCGGCAGCCAGCCTTCGTCCAGGGCCTTCTTGAAGTCGGCACCGAGGTCTTCGCTGGCGCTGCTGTCGAGTAGGGGTTTCATCAGATGGCGTTTCGCAGGCTGAGATTTTCCGGATGGGGTTGCAGGTACACCTGCTGGTCGATGTACGGGTCCGGGTGTTGGCGAAAGTGATGCTTGAGCAACGTCAGCGGGACCACCAGCGGCACGATGCCTTGGCGGTATTGACCGATGAGGTGTTGCATTTCCTGCTTGTCCTCGGCGCTGAGGGTTTTTTTCAGGTAACCGCTCAGGTGATGCAACACATTGGTGTGGGTGCGGCGGGTGGCACATTTCTTCAGGGCGGCCATCAGTTGGCTGAAGTAGCGCGGCCCGAGTTCCTGCGGGTCGGTCTGGCCCATGTTGCCCAGCAGATTGCCGAGGATTTTGTATTGCATCGGGTTGTGGGCCATCAGCAGGTATTTGTAGCGTGAGTGAAATGTTGTCAGGCCGCGGCGGCTCAGGCCCTCCTGTAACAATTGTTGCCAGGCGCTGTAGGCGAATACGCGGGTGAGAAAGTTTTCGCGCAGCACCGGGTCGTTGAGCCGACCGTCCTCTTCCACCGGCAGATCCGCTTGCAGGGCGCAGAACGCCCGGGCGTAGATGCCCCGGCCACCGCCAGTCACCGGGGCGCCGTTGGCGTGGTAGACCTTGACCCGCTCCAGGCCGCAGGAAGGGGATTGCTGCATGAAGATGTAACCGCAGATATCGCCTAGCTCCGCCGCCATATGGCGGCCATAGTCCGCCAGCGGCTGGGTGACATCGAGGTCGCGATCGACCGTGCCGACGGCCTGGGGAGCCTGAGCATCGCCCACCAGCCGGATGGGCTGGCGCGGAATGCCCAGGCCGATGGCGACTTCCGGGCAGATGGGGACAAAATCGAAGTATTCGCCGAGGGCCTGGCGGCACAGCGGTGATGCCTTGTGGCCGCCGTTGTAGCGCACGTCAAAACCCATCAGGCAGGCGCTGATGGCAATTTTTGGTTTGGCGGAGGGCAGGGGCATCGAGTACCTCGGAATCTAAACCTGTACAGAGCTAAAAGGCTGTACAACATAGGTTCATCATAGATTCAAAGGTGTACAAGTCAAATTTCTTGTATAGGTTTTTGCGTGGCTTGGTCTCAGCGACGTTGCCAGCGATCCAGGTACGGCGGTGTTCAGCACACCACGTTATCGTTCATCGCTGGCAAGCCAGTGTCGCGGTGTTGCGTTATTGCAAGTGTGCATGCAGGCGGCGGGCGGCTTCCTGGCCGCTGAGCCATGCACCTTCCACGCGGCCGGACAGGCACCAGTCGCCACACGCATACAGGCCCAGGTCGGCATCGGCCAGGGTGGCCCATTCATGACTGCTGGCGGGGCGGGCGTAGAGCCAGCGGTGGGCCAGGCTGAAGCTGGGTGCGGGCATGGCGTCGTGCAACAGCTCGGCGAACGCGCCATGCAATTGCTCGATCACCGCTTCTTTCGGCAGGTCGATATGCTGGCGGCTCCAGGCACTGGTGGCGTGCAGCACCCAGGTGTCGAGGGTGTTGTCGCGCCCCGGTTTGCTGCGGTTGCGAGCCAGCCAGTCAAGCGGACTGTCTTGCACGAAGCAGCCCTCGATGGGCGTTTCCAGCGGTGTCTCGAAGGCCAGGGCAACGGCCCAGGTAGGGTCCATTTTTACACCGGCGGCGGCGCCCGCGAGCTTCGGCGCGGAGGCCAGCAGCGCGGTGGCCTGGGGTGCCGGAGTGGCGATGATCACGTGACTGAACGGGCCGTGGGTGAAACCTTCGGCATCCTGCAGATGCCAGTGTTCTTCGCCGCGATACACCTCGGTGATCCGGCAGGCGAAATGCACTTCCAGGTCGCCCAGCAGGGCACGGGTGATGGCGCTCATGCGCGGGGTGCCGACCCAGCGTGTCTGTTCGTCCGGCGACAGATCGAGCCGGCCGCCATGGTAGGTATACAGCTGCGGCGTCCATTCCGCGACCCAGCCATTGGCTTGCCAGCGCTGGACTTCGGTGACAAAACGGCGGTCGCGGGCGGTGAAATATTGCGCGCCCATGTCCAGGGCACCCGCATCGCTGCGCTTGCTCGACATGCGTCCGCCACTGCCGCGGCTTTTATCGAAAAGTTGCACGACATGCCCCAGGTCGGTCAGGGCTTGTGCGGCTGAGAGTCCGGCAATGCCGGTGCCGATGATTGCGATAGGTACAGTCATAAGGGCCTCGTTTACCTGTCTGTACAGACTACGCCGGGGTTGAAACCTGTACAATATTGTTTTTTGGTATAACTTTCAGCGTTCTCGTTCTGACAGCTTGGCCTATTGTTAAACACAGAGCCTGCCCGATACCAAAAGATCCCTTGCTTATAAAAATAGACTAGTGATCAGGGTAAAACGCCACGCGAGGAAGAAGTCATGCACATATTGCTGACCGGCGGTACTGGTTTGATAGGACGTCAGCTCTGCCGACACTGGTTGAGCCAGGGACACCGCCTTACCGTCTGGAGTCGGACCCCTGCAAAAGTCGCGAAAATCTGCGGTGCCCAGGTGCGTGGTATCGCACGGCTTGAAGAGCTCGGGCAAGAGCCGGTGGACGCCATCGTCAATCTGGCCGGCGCGCCGATTGCCGATCGCCCGTGGACCCACAAGCGCAAGGCCCTGCTGTGGAGTAGCCGCATCACCCTGACTGAAGCCCTGCTCGCCTGGCTCGAAAGCCGTGAACAGAAACCGCAGGTATTGATTTCGGGGTCCGCGGTCGGCTGGTACGGCGATGGGGGTGAGCGTGAACTGAGCGAGGATTCGCCGCCGGTCATCGATGACTTCGCCAGCCAGTTATGCATCGCCTGGGAGGAAACCGCCCAGCGTGCCGAGGGTTTGGGCATTCGCGTGATCTTCATTCGCACCGGGCTGGTGTTGTCGGCGGACGGCGGCTTTTTGTCGCGCCTGTTGCTGCCCTTCAAACTGGGGCTGGGCGGGCCTATCGGCAGCGGCCGGCAGTGGATGCCGTGGATTCATATCAACGACCAAATCGCCCTGATTGATTTTCTTCTGCATCGGCAAAGCGCCAGTGGTCCTTATAATGCCTGTGCGCCGAACCCGGTGCGCAATCGCGAGTTTGCCAAGACATTGGGCAGCGTGCTGAATCGCCCGTCGTTCATGCCCTTGCCAACCCTGGCGTTGAAGGTGTGCCTGGGCGAGTTGTCATTGCTTTTGCTGGGCGGCCAGAAGGCCGTACCGGCTCGCTTGCTGGAAGCGGGTTTCACTTTCCAGTTCACTGATTTGCGCGCGGCCCTGGACGATTTATCCAGCCGCCTTTGAAATAGGACGTTGCATGACCGATCACCCGTTGCTTCTGGTCAACCTGGGCTCACCGGCCTCCACTTCGGTGGCGGACGTGCGCCGCTACCTCAATCAGTTTCTGATGGACCCGTACGTCATCGACCTGCCGTGGCCGCTGCGGCGCTTGCTGGTGTCGCTGATCCTGATCAAGCGTCCCGAGCAGTCGGCGCATGCCTACGCGTCGATCTGGTGGGACGAGGGTTCGCCGCTGGTGGTGCTAAGCCGTCGCCTGCAACAGGCAATGACTGCGCAGTGGCACCATGGCCCGGTGGAGTTGGCGATGCGTTACGGTGAGCCGTCGATCGAGTCGGCACTGGTGCGCCTGGCAGCCCAAGGGCATAAGCGGATCACCCTGGCACCGCTTTATCCACAGTTCGCCGACAGCACCACCACCACGGTGATCGAGGAAGCCAAGCGCGTGCTGCGTGAGAAAAACCTCGACGTGCAACTGTCGGTGCTCCAGCCGTTCTACGATCAACCGGAATACCTCGATGCCCTGGTGGCCAGCGCCAAGCCGTATTTGCTGCAGGATTACGATCACCTGCTGTTGAGTTTCCACGGTTTACCGGAGCGGCACCTGACCAAGATCGACCCTACCGGTCACCATTGCTTGCGAGGCGAGAATTGCTGCCTGAACGCTTCGCCAGCAGTATTGATGACCTGCTACCGCGCCCAATGCCTGCGCACGGCATCCGAGTTCGCCAAGCGCCTGGGGTTGCCGGATGGCAAATGGTCGGTGTCGTTCCAGTCGCGCCTGGGGCGAGCCAAATGGATCGAGCCCTATACCGAAGCGCGCCTGGACGAGCTCGGCAAAAGCGGCGTGAAGAAAGTGCTGGTGATGTGCCCGGCCTTCGTGGCCGATTGCATCGAGACCCTGGAAGAGATCGGCGATCGCGGGCTGGAGCAGTTCCGCGAAGCGGGGGGAGAGGAGTTGGTGCTGGTGCCGTGCCTCAACGATGACCCGCAGTGGGCGAAGGCGTTGAGTGCGTTGTGCGAAAGGGCGCCGTTGGTGCTTTAAAAGCATCCATCGCCAGCAAGCCACGCTCTTGTAGGAGCGTGGCTTGCCCGCGATGGCGTCCTCAAGGCTGCCTTAGATCAGCGGCTCATCCGCCTTCTTGTGCTTCCAGCTGTCATTGCCCGGCAGGATCAGGTTCAGCGCAATCGCCACAACCGCGCACAGCGCGATGCCTTTGAGGCCGAAGTCGTCCGGGCCTGTGCCCGTACCGACCAGTACGCCGCCAATACCGAACACCAGGGTCACCGAGACGATCACCAGGTTGCGCGCTTCGCCCAGGTCGATCTTGTGACGAATCAGCGTGTTCATCCCCACGGCCGCGATCGAGCCGAACAACAGGCAGAGAATCCCGCCCATCACCGGCACCGGAATGCTTTGCAGCAGCGCACCGAATTTGCCGATGAACGCCAGGCTGATGGCGAAGATCGCTGCCCAGGTCATGATTTTCGGGTTGTAGTTCTTGGTCAGCATCACCGCGCCGGTGACTTCGGCGTACGTGGTGTTGGGTGGACCGCCGAACAGGCCCGCGGCAGTGGTGGCAATGCCATCGCCCAGCAGGGTGCGGTGCAGGCCGGGTTTTTTCAGGTAATCGCGACCGGTCACGCTACCCACGGCGATCACGCCGCCGATATGCTCGATGGCCGGGGCCAGGGCCACCGGAACGATGAACAGGATCGCCTGCCAGTTGAATTCCGGAGCGGTGAAGTGCGGAATGGCGAACCAGGGGGCCGCCGCAATCTTTGCGGTATCAACCACGCCAAAGTAGAACGCCATGCCAAAGCCCACCAGCACGCCGGAGATGATCGGCACCAGGCGGAAAATGCCTTTGCCGAACACCGCGACGATCAGGGTGGTCAGCAAGGCTGGCATCGAGATCAGCATTGCCGTCTGGTAATGAATCAGTTCACTGCCGTCACCGGCCTTGCCCATCGCCATGTTGGCGGCGATCGGCGCCATGGCCAGGCCAATGGAGATGATCACCGGGCCAATCACCACCGGCGGCAGCAGGCGGTCGATGAAGCCGGTGCCTTTGATTTTCACGGCCAGGCCGAGGAAGGTATAGACAAAACCGGCTGCCATCACGCCGCCCATGGTCGCGGCGAGGCCGAACTGGCCCTTGGCGAGAATGATCGGGGTGATGAAGGCGAAGCTCGACGCCAGGAATACCGGCACCTGGCGCCCGGTGACGACCTGGAACAGAATTGTCCCCAGGCCTGCGGTAAACAGTGCCACGTTGGGGTCGAGCCCCGTGATCAGCGGCATCAACACCAGGGCGCCGAAGGCCACGAACAGCATCTGGGCGCCAGACAGCACCGTGCGCCAGAGCGGATCGTTGAACTCTTGCTGCATGCTTACGCGTCCTTCTGCTTGGTGCCGAAGATCTTGTCGCCAGCATCGCCCAGGCCCGGGATGATGTAACCGTGTTCGTTGAGTTTCTGGTCGATCGAAGCGGTGTAGATGATCACGTCCGGGTGAGCTTTCTCGACCACGGCGATACCTTCGGGTGCAGCGACCAGCACCATGGCGCGGATGTCCTTGCAGCCGGCCTTTTTCAACAGGTCGATGGTGGCAACCATCGAGCCGCCGGTGGCGAGCATCGGGTCGATGATCATGGCCAGGCGTTCGTCGATTTCCGGCACCAGTTTCTCGAGGTAGGTGTGGGCTTCGAGGGTTTCCTCGTTGCGGGCCACGCCCACGGCGCTGACCTTGGCGCCCGGGATCAGGCTGAGCACGCCTTCGAGCATGCCGATACCGGCGCGCAGGATCGGTACGACGGTAATCTTCTTGCCGGCGATTTTCTCCACCGACACAGTGCCGCACCAACCTTCGATGTCGTAGGTTTCCAGCGGCAGGTCCTTGGTGGCTTCATAGGTCAGCAGGGCACCGACTTCCTGAGCGAGCTCGCGGAAATTCTTGGTGCTGATGTCTGCGCGGCGCATCAGGCCGAGTTTGTGGCGGATCAGCGGGTGGCGGATCTCGAGGATGGGCATGGGAAAGGCTCCGGCGGCGGGCAAAAAAACCGGCCTAGATTAATCTATCCGAGGGTGATGTCCTATAGACATAAAGTACGTTAGTCCACAAACGCTTGATCTGGCCTCGCAGGATGCGTACCTTTGCCCGCTTTTCCGCACTTAGTCCCCCCGATACCACCCCCCAGGAGAGCGCCATGTCCGCTGATCTCGAGCATATCCGTCAAATCATGCGAGAGGCTGACTGCCTGTACACCGAAGCTGAAGTCGAGGCAGCCATCGCCCGCGTCGGTGCACACATCAACGATCAACTGGCGGACAGCAACCCGGTGGTGTTCTGCGTGATGAACGGCGGCCTGATTTTCGCCGGCAAACTGCTCACTCACCTGCAATTTCCGCTGGAAGCGTCCTACCTGCACGCCACCCGCTATCGCAACGAAACCAGCGGCGGCGAGCTGTTCTGGAAAGCCAAGCCGGAAATTTCGTTCATCGACCGTGATGTGCTGATCATTGACGACATCCTCGACGAAGGTCATACCCTCGGCGCTATCATTGACTTCTGCAAGCACGCCGGCGCGCGTAAAGTGCACACCGCCGTGCTGATCGACAAGGACCACGACCGCAAGGCTCGTCCGGACCTGAAGGCCGATTTCGTCGGTTTGCCGTGCATCGACCGTTACATCTTTGGCTACGGCATGGACTACAAAGGCTACTGGCGTAACGCCAACGGGATTTTTGCCGTTAAAGGAATGTAAGTAATGGCCACACCGAGCTTTCTTGATCAAACGCTGTTCACTGAATTGGCCGAGAAAGCCGTGGCCAATCCCCGTGGGCGCCAGCATCACAACTTCCACCAGATGGAAGACGCCTGCCACCGGATGGCGGTGGGTCTGCAACCGAGCACCTATATTCCGCCGCACCGCCACCTGGGTGAAAACAAGGCCGAGACCTTGCTGGTCCTTAAGGGACGGCTTGGGCTGTTGATTTTCGACGAGGCTGGCGCAGTGGTGAAAAAGCAGATCCTGCAGGCTGGCGGTGAGTGCGTCGGCGTCGATTTGCCGACCGGTGTGTTCCATGGCCTGGTGGTGCTCGAAGCCGACAGCCTGATGTTCGAGTGCAAGGCGGGTCCCTATCGTCCGGTGGGCGAAGGTGAGCTGGCGCACTGGGCACCGCGTGAAGGCGAACCCGGTGTTGCCGAGTATCAGGCCTGGATGCGCGCGCAATTCGATTGATTCTCCAACTGTAGGAGCGAGCTTGCTCGCGAAAGCGGTGTGTAAGCTGCGTTGATGTCGACTGACACGCCGTCTTCGCGAGCAAGCCCGCTCCCACAGGGGGTTGTGTTCACAGACTCACTTTCATCCGCCCATGCTAGAGTGCACGGCCCCGATTCCGGAGCCTGTCATGAGCCGTTCGATCCGCTGCTGTGCCGCCCTGTTGCTGTCCCTCAGCCTGCCCTTGGCCGCCGCCCCGGCACCGATGCACAGTCAATTTTTACCGCCGGACGACCTGACCCTGCGTGATGCCGAACCCGAGCAGCAACAACTGCTGCAAGTCACCGAATATTCGGTGGTGGTCGGCAGTCAGCGCCAGTCCAGCCAGCAGCCGATCCCTGTCACCTCGCCGCTGATGATTCGCCTCAAGGGCAAACCCTTGAACAAGGGCGCGACCATCAATCAGGTACTGGTCAATTTCGATGGCGAAAGCAAAAGCCTGAAGAAGCCGCTGTACGACGACAAGAGCAAGACCCTGACGCTTTATTACCCGCTGGCCCAGTACCGGGTGGTCATCGACTTGTTGCGCAACGACACGGTGTATTGCCAGTTTCTCAGCTACGCCAACGGCCACATCTGGGCCGATCTGCACACCGGGGCTGTTCGTCCGCGTTGAGCCCGGCGCCCGCGCAGGGGTAAACTGCCCGCCCCGTGAAATGTCTGCGAGCTGGAGTCGGCAATGCGTAAAGATAAGAAACAAGTGATTGGTGACGAGATCGGCGATGAGCAGATCAAGTTGTTCCTCGATTTCGAGCCGGTCGACGCGACTTCTCCGTCCCTGCACAAGCTGATCAAGGCCTATCGTGGCCTGCGGATCGACGACTTCGAGCGTTTCCTGACGTTCTTCGTCGAGGCAGGTTATGACGTGAATGGCAAGGATGAGCACGGCAATGATTTCGTTGCCTTGATCCAGGATCAGCGCAATGCGCCGGAATACATCGAGTTGATCAACAAGGCTCGCGGCTGACCGTCTGTAAAACATCGGGCCCCTTGTAGGAGCCGGCTTGCCGGCGAAGGCGGTGTCTCTGGCATACCGCGGCGTCTCCTTTCGCTGGCAAGCCAGCTCCTACAAAAAGGCATAAAAAAACGCCCCGCCATCATGGATGGACGGGGCGTTTTTTATGCGGCCGAATCAAGCGAAGCTTGGGGTCTCGCTGCTTTCTTCAACCAGTTCCAGGGCAACGTTGTTCTGCGAGTTGATCTTGCGATACAGCGCAGCGTCGGTTTCCAGGACTTTCTCGCGGGCCGGGAAGATCTCTGCCAATTTGGCAGCCCACTCACCCTTGGCTTTGCCCGGGAAGCATTTTTCGATCAGCTCGAGCATGATCGAAACCGTCACCGAAGCACCTGGCGAGGCGCCGAGCAGGGCGGCAAGGGAGCCGTCCTTGGCCGCGACCAGTTCGGTACCGAATTGCAGGACGCCGCCTTTTTTCGGGTCTTTCTTGATGATCTGTACCCGTTGGCCGGCCACTTCCAGGCGCCAGTCTTCGGCTTTCGCTTCAGGGTAGAAGCGACGCAGGGAATCCAGGCGCTGCTCCATCGACTGCATCACTTCGCTGACCAGGTACTTGGTCAGGTCCATGTTGTTTTTCGCCACCGCCAGCATCGGGCCGATGTTGCCGGCGCGAACCGACAGCGGCAGGTCCATGAAAGAGCCGTGCTTGAGGAACTTGGTGGTGAAGCCGGCGTAAGGTCCGAACAGCAGGGATTTCTTGCCATCGACGACACGGGTGTCCAGGTGCGGTACGGACATCGGTGGCGAGCCTACGGCCGCCTGGCTGTAGACCTTGGCCTGGTGGTGCTTGACCACTTCCGGGTTGTCGCAGCGCAGCCATTGGCCACTGATCGGGAAACCGCCGAAGCCTTTGCTCTCTTCGATGCCCGAAGCCTGCAGCAGCGGCAATGCCGCACCACCGGCGCCGAGGAAGACGAACTTGGCGTCAACTTCACGGGTATTGCCGCTGTTGACGTCCTTGATGCTAACCGTCCAGCCGCCGTTGTTGCGCTTGAGGCCGGTCACGCGCTTGCAGTACTTGACCTGGGCATCGGGGGCGCTGGTCAGGTGCTTGAGCAACTGGTTGGTCAGGGCGCCGAAGTTGACGTCGGTACCGTTGATCACGCGGGTGGCGGCGAGGGTTTCGCCAGGGTCGCGCCCAGGCATCATCAATGGCATCCACTCTGCCATTGTCGCCTTGTCTTCGGTGTATTCCATGTCGGCGAAGGCGTGGTGCTTATGCAGCACGTTGAAGCGTTCCTTAAGGAAGGACACGCCGCTCTCGCCCTGCACGAAACTCAGGTGTGGCACCGGGCTGATAAACGATTTGCACGAGCCGAACGTGCCTTTCTTGGTCAGGTACGACCAGAACTGCTTCGACACCTCGAACTGGGTGTTGATGTGCACGGCTTTCTTGATGTCGACGGTGCCATCGGCAGCCTGCGGCGTGTAGTTCAGCTCGCACAGGCCGGCGTGACCGGTACCGGCGTTGTTCCACGGGTTGGAACTCTCCGCGGCACCGGAATCCATCAGCTCGACGACTTCCAGCTTGATCGCGGGGTCGAGCTCTTTGAGCAGTACTGCAAGGGTGGCACTCATGATGCCGGCCCCAACCAGTACTACGTCGACTGCTTCGTTATGCGCCATTTAACGCGTCTCCAAAATCTGCAGCACCAAATTGTCGGCATGGCTGCCAGGCGTTCCGGGGCGAGTCAGTGATGCCCCTCAAACTCATGGCAGTATCGCCATGTCCGAATCTTCGCAATTTTTCGCAACTTCGACGGATGCTACCGGCCGGGTCTACTAAGAGTCCTATGAACTCATTTCAACGGGCGACTGGCAATTCGACTTATGGTCGATACATCCGCTTGTGCAACCAAATCCGTAGCGGACAGGCTTCAGGCTCCGGTATTCGAGGTGTACTCGGTCCTGTGTCGTTGGGCTGTACTGGACGCTAATGGTGCATATTCAGACGCAAAACTATTCATTTGCTCGCCACACTCTTGTGAAGTTGTGAAAACCCGTTTTTTTCACGCTCTTTTGAAGACGTGAACCTCAAAAAAGGGCTGTCCCAGCCTGGCACCGTGCCCGGAACGTCTGCCGCCAGGACATTCATGGCGGGCAATACGGGCAAACAGCTCAGTGACCGAGCGTAATGACAGCTCTGCAGATTCGCGAAAAGCGGTGGTTGTGCTTGAGGAACAGCAAGCGCGCCAGCTTCACTCGATCTGTGTGGGCGGCTCTCTGTGGGCGGTGCGGGGTGCCAAAACCGAAGCATTGACGATGCTGCGAGGCCCGATCAGGAGACGTCCTTATAATCGGGGGGAGATTGTAGCGAAGAAACGCAGGGAATTGGTCGTGTTTAATGACTTTTATTAGGCGTCTGGTCAGGTCGCCAGCAACTGTTGCACCCGTGAGCGAGGTGGATGCTGGCTGACGCGGGCACTGGCGGGCAGGGGTTGCTGCAGCCAGTTGAGGCGAATTTCCTCGATTTCGACCCAACCATCGCCCATGGGCTGTAGGCTGCACTGCTTGAATGCCTGGCAATGGCCGTTGCTGTCGAGCAGGGCAAAGCTGCGGTGCCGTGGGCGTGGGGCGAACAGCGAAACGAGAAAGCGCATGGCGAAGTACCTTGTGGGTGACTGCGGTGGAGAATGGCAGTGAGCCGTGACGCGCAAGTGTATGGGCGATGACAGATGCGTGACAGGCAGCCGATTCTGAAAGATTTGTCAGAACTTTCCTCAATGGTTGCGCTGGTTCGCTGCAGCGGCGCACCGCTATACTGCGGGCCTGTTAGTGCCTGATTCTGGAGAGAAGAGTATGTTGCAACGCCTGTTGTTCGGTTTGATCACTGTGACCAGCTTGACGTTGGTCGGCTGCGCCCACAGCCCGCAACAACTGAACCCGGAACCCAAGCTGACGGCGCAACTGGCGCCGGTCGGCCACGGCCAGCCGGTGGTGGTGCGCGTGGTCGACGGACGTCCGTCGCCAACCCTGGGTACCCGTGGCGGCCTGTACCCGGAAACCAGCGCGATTACCGTGCAGGGCGCGCAGATCCTGCCGAAACTGCAGGCGCAGGCCGAAGCGGCCGTGCGCTTGCTGGGCTTCACCCCGACCGCCAATGCGGCGAACGCGCCACAGATCACCGTGACCCTGGCCGAGTTGAAGTACCAGTCGCCCAAAGAAGGCATGTACGTGACCGAGGCAACCATTGGCGCGACCTTCCGCTCCGATGTGCAAAATGCCAACCGTCGCTACAGCGGCCGTTATGGCGCCTCCCTGGACCAGCGTTTCGGCATGGCGCCGAACCAGGAAACCAACACCAAGCTGGTCAGCGACGTGTTGAGCGATGCCTTGACCCGCTTGTTCAAGGACCCGACCGTGGGTCAGGTGCTCGGCGAGTAAAGGTTCGCCTGATGCCGAAAGCCCGGCGCCAGCAATGGTCCCGGGCTTTTTCATGGCCATTGGTCATTTGATTCGTTATTTGTCGCAAAGGCAGGGGCAGGCGCCCAGGCTTTCGGTAGAATTCGCCCGCGGTCACCTGTCCGGTGCCTGCCGCCCCGGTTACGTTTGAGGTTTGTGATGTCGCTGCATTTGATGACGCTGTTTACCGCCCATCCCGCCAAATTGATCAATCTGTTGGCCTTGCTGCTGGCCTTTCCGGGCAGTTGGTTGCTGCACGCCACCCGCCGCCGCGAACAGCGCGCGATGGCCAGTCTGCAGTCGCAGCGCCAGAGCAGTCCAAACCAGGAGCCGACGCTGGATTGGGCCACCCTGCGCATGAACCGGTTTTTCTACCGCTTCGGCTTTGCCTGCATGGGGCTGGCGTTGCTGGTGTCGTGGATCAGCACCCAGGTCTAGAAGCAAAAGATCGCAGCCTGCGGCAGCTCCTACAGGTCAAAGCAATAAAAAACGGCGCCCGAGGGCGCCGTTGTCGTATCCGCGGTTAAAGCGGCAATCCAGCCTTGACCCGATACTGATTGCGCACCGGCGTCGCGTATTGCAGCACCAGGAACGGGCGATGCTCCTCGGGGCAGGCGTCCAGACGTTGCTGCCATTGTTCCTGGGCCTTGGCCAGTTCCTCGGCCGGGAATATCTCGCTGGCCCTTGGCACCTGCAGTTGCGGGTCGGCATCCTGCCATTGGGCGTAGGCCAGGTAGTGCACCGGGAACAGGCGGTAACCGCCGAGGATCTGCTTGTCCATCTCGACCGCCAATTGCTTGGTGTCTTCGAACAGCTCAGTGATGGGCGCCGCAAAGTTCACGTGCACCCGACCCTTGTAGCCGGTGATGCCCTTGGCGATGCTCACGTCATCCTCGCCCGCAGCCTTGGTGTAGCTGCCGGTGGTGGCGCGGATGTAGAGTTCGCGGGCCTTGGCCTGGTCGCATGGATCGTACTCGTAGCTGATCGACACGGGGGTCAGGTTCAGCGAGCGGATGACTTCACCGAACGGCTCGTCCTTGCGGCTCATGTGGAACATCTTGAGGATCGCCGACTCGGTGCGGTCGTCACCATCCTTGGCCCGGCCTTCGGCCTGGGCGATCCAGATCGAGGCGCAATCGTTGCGGATCGAATGGTTGATGTACGCCGACAGCAGTTGGTACGCCGCCATCTTCTCGCGCCGACCGGTGATCGAGCGGTGCACGATAAAGCTCTTGTTCAGGCGCATCAGGTCGCTGACAAAGGGCTTTTGCAGCAGATTGTCGCCGATGGCGATGCGCGGGGTCGGCAGGCCGGCGTGGTACACGGCGTAATTGACGAAGGCCGGGTCCATCACGATGTCACGGTGGTTGGCGATGAACAGATAGGCGCTGCCGGACTTGAACTGCTCCACGCCGGTGTACGTCACACCGTCCGTGGCTCGCTCGATGGTGTGGTCGACGTAGTACTCGACCTTGTCCTGCAAAGTGGCCACCGAGGTGATCCCAGCGAACTCGCGGCGCAGCCGATGAGCTATAAGAGGTTTGAGCGCCCAGCCCAAGGCGCCAGCGAAACGCGGGAAGCGGAAGTGGGTGAGGATATCTAGAAACGCCTTGTCGCCGAGCAGTCGCGCCAGCACCGCTGGGACTTCGCTATCGTCGTAAGGTCGGATGGCATCGAATTCGCCCATCATGCTCTCTTGTTAGAAACGGCTAGGGTAAGTAAAGGTTTTGATCGAAAACCAGCAGGGTACGGTCTGAAAAAGTAGTCCAGACAAAAATAGCCCTGCAAATAGACCGGCGATTATACGCACAAGTCACCTGGGAGACCGCGATGCTGGAAACTGCGCAGTATGAATGCCCGTATTGTGGTGAAGCCGTCGAGACGACTGTGGACTTGTCCGCTGGCGATCAGACCTATATCGAGGACTGCCAGGTCTGTTGTCGGCCGATCACGTTCGTGTTGCAGGTTCATGGAGAGGACTGGTTTCTGGAAGTCTTCAGCGAAAACGAGTGAGGGGCACCCATGCAGCGCATCTACGAACCGGAAAACCTGATGGAAGGCGAGTTGCTGCAAGGCATGCTCGCCAGCGAGGGCGTCGAAGCGCATCTGGTGGGCCGCGACCTGGTGGGCGCCACAGGGGAATTGCCGATCTTCGGCCTGCTGGGCCTGGCGGTGGAGAATGACCAGGCCGAATACGCCCGTGAGCTGATCACCGCGTACAATGCTGCGCTGCCGCTGTCCGGCGATGAACCGGAGAGCTTTCCCGGCACGCTGGTCTGTTAGGCTGGCGTTCGTTTGATCAAGAGTCGTGCTACCCCATGTGTGGACGTTATGCCCTGTTTCGCTGGAATCGCGACTTCGCGACCCTGCCAGGTTTTCCGGCCGATCAACAGGCCCAGTGGAACATTTCACCCAACGATTCGGTGCTGATGCTGCGCGCAGGCCAGGACGGCCAGCGTGAGCTGGCCCGTGCCCGCTGGGGCCTGACACCACCATGGCTGACCGACCTGTCCCGCACCCCGGCCCATGCCCGGGCCGAAACCGTTGCCGAGCAACCCATGTTTCGCGAGGCCCTGCGTCAGCGCCGTTGCCTGCTGCCGGCCAACGGTTTCTACGAATGGCGCGGCACCACGCGCAAGCGTCCGTACTGGCTGACGCCCGGTGAGGGTTCGTCGCTGTTTTTCGCCGCCATCTGGGAGGCGTACCCGGTGCAGGAGCAGGTGTGGCTGAGCACGGCGGTGATCACGCAACCGGCGGCCAGTCAGCGCCGGCCGTTGATTCTCGATGAGGCGGGGCAGGCCGCGTGGCTCGACCCCGAGACGCCGCTGCATGCCCTGCAAGCCCTGCTCGCCAGCGAGCCGGCGGCGTTGCGCGAACGGGTGCTGGCCAACATGGTCAATGACCCGAAGCTCAATGGGCCGGAGTGTTTGACGCCCGGTTGAGAGAGGGTGCCCGGGCGTCTCTGAATTTTTTCCTGAGTCGATGAGAGCTTTGCCTGAAAAAGGCGTCTTATCTCCTGTGTATCTGGCGTCGATACATTTCCACGCCTAGGATAGGCGGCAGTTTTCATGGAGTTTTTCGATGAGCAAGATTTTCGTTGTAGGTGCACTGGGCGCAGCGCTGCTGCTCGCCGGCTGTCAGTCGGTCAACACCACCAGCGGTGGCGCCGTCGGTGTCGAGCGCAAGCAATACATGTTCAGCATGCTGTCCACGGATGAGGTCAATCAGATGTACGCCCAGTCCTATCAAAAGACGGTGGGTGAGGCGAGCGGCCAGGGCGTGCTGGACAAGACCAGTAGCGATGCCAAGCGCATCCAGGTGATTTCCGATCGACTGATTGCCCAGGCGCCGGTCTTCCGCCCGGATTCGGCCCAGTGGAAATGGGAAGTCAATCTGATCAAGAGCGATGAACTCAACGCCAACTGCGGGCCTGGCGGCAAGATCATTTTCTACACCGGCCTGATGGACAGCCTGAAGCTGACCGACGACGAAATCGCCGCCATCCTCGGCCACGAAATCGCCCACGCCCTGCGCGAGCACGGTCGTGAAGCGATGTCCAAGGCCTATGGCATCGAAATGGCCAAGCAGGGCGCTGGTGCCTTGTTCGGCCTGGGTCAGGACAGCCTGGCGCTGGCGGATACCGTGGCCAACTACGGCATGACCTTGCCGAACAGCCGGGCCAATGAAAACGAGGCGGACCTGATAGGCCTCGAACTGGCCGCGCGTGCTGGCTACAACCCGAACGCCGCGATCACCTTGTGGAACAAGATGGCCAAGGCGTCGGAAGGTTCGCCGCCGGAATTCATGAGCACTCACCCGGCGTCCTCGAGCCGGATTGCATCGTTGCAGGCGGCGATTCCGAAAGTCATGCCGCTTTATGAGCAGGCCAAGAAATCCTGATGTTGATTCATCGTCTGTAAGGGCCTCATCGCCAGCAGGCTGGCTCCCACAGGGGAATGCATTCCAATTGTGGGAGCCAGCCTGCTGGCGATGAACGATAACGCGGTGTATCGACCTACTGCGTCAAACCCACCCGCTGCTTTGCATCGCCTTGTACACCGCGACAATCGCCAGGATGAAAAACGCCGACGCCGCCAGTCGACGGATCAGCGTCAATGGCAGTTTGTCCGCCGCAAAATTACCCGCCAGAACCACCGGCACGTTGGCAATCAGCATGCCCAGGGTGGTGCCGATGATCACCAGCCACAGCTCCGGGTATTGCGCGGCGAGCATCACGGTCGCGATCTGGGTCTTGTCGCCGATTTCGGCGAGGAAGAACGCGATCAACGTGGTCAGGAACGGTCCGAACTTGCGCGCAGTGCTGGCTTCGTCATCGTCCATCTTGTCCGGCACCAGGGTCCACAGGGCGGTGGCGGCGAAGCTCGCCGCGAGGATCCAGTGCAGCATCGTATCCGAGAAGAAACTGCCCACCCAGGCGCCTACCGCACCGGCTGCCGCATGGTTGGCCAGGGTCGCGGCGACGATGCCGGCGATGATCGGCCAGGGTTTGCGAAAGCGGGCAGCGAGAATGAGCGCGAGCAGTTGCGTCTTGTCGCCGATTTCGGCCAAGGCAACGATTGCGGTGGGTACCAGTAGTGAATCCAGCATCAGGGGTTTTCCTAAGGGGCGGGTCGACACGGCTATGACACGTACAGCCTTCCCGCCCCGGGTAAGGTGTTCGTGTCATAGGTCTTGTCAAACCCTGCGATCCATCTGATGTGGATGCTTGGGTCGCATGCGCCATGGCCTGAGGACCAAGTATGTTGACGCATGCCGGACGAGCATGGCGCTCGTGGGAGACTACTCCCCTAGGACGGAGCGGATTCTGCCTAGGCAAAATCCATTAGGCAAGTGCAAATTTCTATCCGCGTTTTGCGCGGTAGATGCGAAAACCCTGTCCTTCGGCCTTGATCGCGCAGACCCCGAGGTGCTCTTCGATCAGCGGTTGGTACTTCAGGAAACTGTTGGCTACGAGCCGTAGTTCGCCACCGTTTTTCAGATGTTTGGCCGCTTTTCGTAGCAGGTTTTCCGTCGCGTAGTAATCGGTATGCACACCGACATGGAAGGGTGGGTTGCTCAGGATTGCGCTCAAACCCATGGGTGCCGCGTCGATACCGTCACCGGTAATGACCTCCGCTTCAAGACCATTGGCCGCCAGGGTCAGGCGACTGCTGGCAGCGGCAAAGGCATCGACATCGAGCAAGGTGACCTGGTTGTGCGGATAACGGCGTTTTACCGCCGCACCCAACACCCCGGCGCCGCAACCGAAGTCCAGCAAGTGGCCGCTGGGCAGTTTATCCAGGTGTTCCAGCAACAGCGCACTGCCGCGATCCAGTCGACCGTGGCTGAACACGCCTGGCAGGCTGATGACTTTCAACGGGCCCTCGGCCAACGGCAACTCGTACGTCTGGGCCAGGCTTTCCAGGGATTTGGCCTCTGGCGCGTTGGCTACGGTGACCAGCCACAGCTGGCAATGCCGCGCGCTGTCGAGCTTGCGTGGCTTGCCAAACGGGTTCAACTGCTTGGCGGCGCCTTCGATGCCGCTTTTTTTCTCACCGACCAGGTACAACTCGCGGCCGGCCAGCCGAGAGGCGAGGGCGTTGAGGATGTAATCGGTCAGGTCCTTGGACTTGGGCAGAAACACCACGGCGCTATCGAACGCGCGCTCAGGCGCGTCAACGCCAAAATGGCTGCGCTCGGCGAAGCGCGCATCCAGCGCGGCCTGATCGCCGGCGTGCCAACTCCAGCCGTGGGCGTCGGGCAGGCGGCCCAGCAAGTCGTCGGCGGGCAGGCCGGCCAACAACACCGAGCCCTGGAATAATTCAGCCTGACGAAGCAGTACTTCACTGCGCGGATCCATAACTGCTCCTGTGAAAAAAAGTGCCGCAGTTTATCAACTGACGACCCGCAGCGCCTTACCGCTGATGTAGCCCTGGGCGTTTTCGGTCAATTGGCCAACAATTCGTTGCCGCGCTTCGCGACTGCCCCAGGCGTTGTGCGGGGTGACGATCAGGCGTGGGATGTCCTGGGCCAGCAGGGGATTGCCGTTGACCGGCGGCTCAACGCTCAGTACGTCGGTGGCGGCACCGCCCAGGTGGCCGTTGCGCAAGGCATCGGCCAGTGCCTGCTCGTCGATCAGGCCGCCGCGGGCGGTGTTGACCACGAACGCGCCGGGCTTCATGGAGGCCAGTTCACGGGCGCCGATGAGGTGACGGGTGTGTTCGTTGAGCGGGCAGTGCAGGGTCAATGCGTCGATTTGCGGCAGCAGTTGATCCAGCGGCAAGCGGTCTGGGCGGGCAGGGCGACCCGGGATCTGGCCCAGCAGCACGCGCATGCCAAACGCCTCGGCCAGGCGCGCGACGGCGCCGCCCAATTCGCCGTGACCGAGCAGGCCGAGGGTTTTGCCTTGCAGTTCGACGATTGGATAATCCAGCAGGCAGAACTGTTTGGCCTGTTGCCAGCGCCCTTCACCGACGGCTTTCTGGTAGTCGGCCAGGCGCGTGGCCAGGTTGAGCAGCAGCATGATCGTGTGTTGCGCCACCGATGGCGTGCCGTACCCCTGGCAGTTGCACACGGTGATCCCGTGGGCGCGGGCGGCCGCGAGGTCGACGTTGTTGGTGCCGGTGGCGGCGATCAGGATCAGTTTCAGCTCGGGGCTGGCAGCGATGGCGGCCGCGTTGATCTGGATCTTGTTGGTGATGGCGACGCTGGCGCCCTTGAGGTGCTCGATCACTTGGTCGGGCAGGGTCTGGTTGAACAACTGCAGTTCGCTGAAAGCTTCGCGCAGCGGGCTGAGATCGAGATCGCCCAGGTCCAGGGAGGGGTGGTCGAGGAAAACAGCGCGGTGAATGTTCGTCATCAACTGTACCTTTTGTGCAATGAACTGAAGGCGTAATCTGCCGAGCCTACCAGATGAAATAAATAGTTACGCTTGACCTTAAGGAGCCCCAATGTACTGGACCGAGTTCTTGACCGTTGCGCTGATTCACCTGCTGGCCGTGGCCAGCCCCGGCCCGGACTTTGCCGTGGTGGTACGGGAAAGCGTGACCCATGGCCGTCGCGCTGGCACCTGGACAGCCCTTGGCGTCGGTTCGGCGATTTTCCTGCACGTTGGCTACTCGCTGCTGGGCATCGGCCTGATCGTGTCCCAGTCGATCGTCTTGTTCAACGCATTGAAGTGGGCCGCCGCCGCTTACCTGCTGTACATCGGCTTCAAGGCACTGCGGGCGCAACCGGCCAAGGCCGTGACAGATGATCTGCACCAGGAAGCCGGCGAGCGCACCGCGCGCGGCGCCTTCACTTCGGGGTTCGTGACCAATGGCCTGAACCCGAAAGCCACGCTGTTTTTCCTGTCACTGTTCACCGTGGTGATCAATCCGCATACACCGCTAGCCGTGCAGGCCGGTTACGGGGTGTACCTGGCGGTGGCCACGGCGATCTGGTTCTGCCTGGTGGCCATGCTGTTCAGCCAGCAGCGCGTGCGCGCCGGTTTCGCCCGCATGGGGCATTGGTTCGACCGGACCATGGGCGCGGTGTTGATCGCCATTGGCGTGAAACTGGCGTTTACCGAAATGCATTGAGCGTAACCGTTCACAATTCCCCATGGATGCTGGCGCAACGCTAGCATCCGTGCGGCTCTGCAAATCATCCCTTTGGCTGATTTGGCTGGCGATCAGGGGCACTACAGTGCTTACTCTCTACAGCCTCGACCGAGTAGTCAGAAAAGGGATTCTTATGTTGCAGACTCGCGTTATCCCCCCAGCCGAAGGCGCTTACCAGTTTCCGCTGCTGATCAAACGGCTGCTGATGTCCGGCGCGCGTTATGAGAAAACCCGCGAGATCGTTTACCGCGATCAGTTGCGCTATAGCTATCCGACCCTGATCGAACGGGTCGCACGCCTGGCCAACGTGCTGACGGCCGCCGGGGTCAAGCCCGGGGATACCGTGGCGGTGATGGATTGGGACAGCCACCGATACCTGGAATGCATGTTTGCCATTCCGATGATCGGCGCGGTGATCCACACCATCAACGTGCGCCTGTCGCCGGAGCAGATCCTCTACACCATGAATCACGCCGAAGACCGCTTTGTCCTGGTCAACAGCGAATTCGTCGGCCTGTACAACGCGATCGCCGGGAACCTGACCACGGTCGAGAAAACCCTGCTCCTGACCGACCTGCCGGAAAAGACCGCCGACCTGCCGAACCTCATCGGTGAGTACGAGCAATTGCTGGCCGCGGCAAGCCCGCAGTACGACTTCCAGGACTTCGACGAAAACTCGGTGGCGACCACGTTCTACACCACGGGCACCACCGGCAACCCCAAGGGCGTGTACTTCACCCATCGCCAACTGGTTCTGCACACCATGGGTGTCTCGACGATCATGGGTTCGATCGACAGCGTGCGCCTGTTGGGTACCAGCGACGTGTACATGCCCATCACGCCGATGTTCCACGTGCATGCCTGGGGCCTGCCCTATGTGGCGACCATGCTCGGGCTCAAGCAGGTGTATCCGGGGCGCTACGATCCGGAGTACCTGGTGGAGCTGTGGCGCAAGGAAAAGGTCACTTTCTCGCACTGCGTGCCGACCATCCTGCAAATGGTCCTCAACGCCAAAGCGGCCCAGGACATCGACTTCGGTGGCTGGAAAATCGTCATAGGCGGCAGTGCGCTCAACCGTGCGCTGTACGAAGCCGCGAAAGCCAAGGGCATCCAGCTGACCGCCGCCTACGGCATGTCGGAGACCGGGCCGCTGGTGTCCTGCGCGCACCTCAATGACGAACTGATGGCCGGTTCCGAGGACGAACGCACTACCTACCGTATCAAGGCCGGTGTGCCAGGGCCGTTGGTGGAAGCGGCGATCGTCGACACCGAAGGCAACTTCCTGCCGGCCGATGGCGAAACCCAAGGCGAACTGGTGTTGCGCGCGCCGTGGCTGACCGAGGGCTATTTCAACGAGCCGCAGAAGGGCGCCGAACTCTGGGCCGGTGGCTGGCTGCACACCGGCGACGTGGCGACGCTGGACAGCATGGGGGTGATCGATATTCGCGACCGGATCAAGGACGTGATCAAGACCGGCGGCGAATGGATCTCCTCCCTGGACCTCGAAGACCTGATCAGTCGCCACGCGGCGGTACGCGAAGTAGCAGTGGTGGGGATTGCCGATCCGCAGTGGGGCGAGCGGCCGTTTGCCTTGCTGGTGCTGCGCGAGGGCCATGCCATCGGCGCCCGGGAACTCAAGGAGCACCTCAAGCCGTTCGTGGAATTGGGGCACCTGAGCAAGTGGGCGATTCCGAGTCAGATCGCCCTTGTTACTGAAATTCCCAAGACCAGTGTCGGCAAGCTCGACAAGAAGCGAATTCGCGTCGACATCACCGAATGGCAGGCCAACAACAGCACCTTCCTCTCGACGCTTTAAGCGTCCCTTGGCGTGCCCAAAAGGGCACGCCAGCCCCACCAAGCAAGCGCTTGGCTTGTCAAATCCGTATTTTCAGCCATTCTTGCCGTGCCGACACCTGTCGGCTTGGCAAAGGACTGTTCCAGAGTGGTCGGCAGGCTCAAATCACACTTTAGAGGGATCAAGCAGTACTACCTGCTGGCTATAGTCCGCTCAAGGATTTTTAAGAACGGAGCAAACGCACAAACCGGGGCGATGCAACTTTGGAGTGACTTTGGGAAGCCATGGCTCCCTGTTATCCAAGCGTTTTTAGAAGTGCTATTTGCCATAACAATAAAATGCACATGGAGTAGCGTCGATGACATCAGTAAACCAGTTCTGGCGCCGGGCTAAACTGCCTCTGGCCGTCAGCCTTGCCTCTACGCTCGCCGGGCCTGCATTCGGCGTCAGTTTCAACATCGGTGAAATCGAAGGTCAGTTCGACTCTTCCCTGTCGATCGGCGCGAGTTGGTCTACTGAAAGCGCCAACAAAAACCTCATCGGCGTCAACAACGGCGGCCGCGGCCTGTCCCAGACTTCCGATGACGGTCACCTGAACTTCAAAAGCGGTGAAACCTTCTCGAAAATCTTCAAGGGTATCCATGACCTTGAGTTGAAGTATGGCGACACCGGCATTTTCGTCCGTGGCAAATACTGGTACGACTTCGAGCTCAAGGACGAGAGCCGCCCGTTCAAGGACATCAGCGACGACAATCGCAAGGAAGGCGCCAAGTCATCTGGCGGCCAGATCCTCGACGCCTTCGTCTACCACAACTACGCCATTGCCGATCAGCCAGGTTCGGTACGTCTGGGCAAGCAAGTGGTGAGCTGGGGTGAAAGTACCTTCATCGGCGGCGGCATCAACTCGATCAACCCGATCGATGTGTCCGCATTCCGTCGTCCCGGTGCCGAGATCAAGGAAGGCCTGATTCCGGTCAACATGTTCTACGTGTCCCAGAGCCTGACCGAGAACCTCTCCACCGAAGCCTTCTACCAGATCGAATGGGACCAGACGGTCGCCGACAACTGCGGCACCTTCTTCTCGCAACCGGACGTGATCGCCGATGGTTGCGACAATAACCTGGCGGTACTGCGCACCCAGAACGGCCTCAACAGCGCCCTGGCGGCGGCTGGGCTGCCAGCCGGATTGCGCAATGCCGCGATCAACACCCTCGGCGCCCGGGGCGTGACCTGGGGTAACCCGGATGAAGGCGTGATCGTGCGTCGTGGCCCGGATCGCGATGCCCGTGACAGCGGTCAATTCGGTGTTTCCTTCAAGTACATGTTCGATCCGCTGGACACCGAATTCGGTGCCTACTTCATGAACTACCACAGCCGTGCGCCGATTTTCAGTGGTCACGGGGCCCCGGCGAGCGCCTACAGTGGCGCAGGCCTGGTGGGCGGCCTGGTGGGCAACGGCGTACCCCTGGGTGTCGCGGCGGGCCTGGCACCGACCTTGCTGCCGTTGGTGGTGGCCGGTAACTCCAGCTACTACGTCGAATACCCTGAAGATATCCGCCTGTACGGCTTGAGCTTCTCCACCACCCTGCCGACAGGCACCGCGTGGAGTGGTGAACTCAGCTACCGTCCGAACGCTCCGGTCCAGCTCAACACCACCGACATCCTCTTCTCCGGCCTGACGCCGCTGAACCCTAACGTGTCCGTGCTCCAGGGCACCCCAGGGCAGGATCAGCAAGGTTATCGCCGCAAGGAAGTGACCCAGCTGCAAACGACCCTGACCCACTTCTTCGACCAGGTGATGGGCGCCGAGCGTCTGACCCTGGTGGGTGAAGTCGGCTGGACCCACGTTGGCGGCCTGGAAAGCAATTCCAAGGCACGTTACGGCCGTGACCCGAGCTATGGCCCTGGCCCATTGCCAAACAACCAGTGCGTGACCTTGAACAGCGGTACCTTGGCAGGCGGCCCGCAAAACAACGTCAGTCGCTACTGCGAAAACGACGGCTTCACCACGGCCAACTCCTGGGGTTACCGCGGTCGTGCCATCTGGGAATACAACGACGTATTCGCCGGTGTGAACCTCAAGCCGAACGTGGCCTGGTCCCACGACGTGGAAGGTTACTCGCCTGGTCCTGGCGGCAACTTCGAGGAAGGTCGCAAAGCGGTCAGCCTGGGTGTCGATGCCGAGTACCAGAACACCTACACCGCAAGCCTGGCGTACACCAACTTCTTCGACGGCAAGTACACCACCGTGGATGACCGCGACTTCGTTGCGCTCAGCTTCGGCGTGAACTTCTAAGCACTCTATTTTCAGGACGAGCACATACACATGAAAATAACCAAGAGTCTGTTCCACGCCGGTGTCCTGGGGCTTTCGCTGCTGGCGACCGGTGTCATGGCAGCGGTCCCGGCGGCCGAAGCGGACAAGCTGGGCAAGAGCCTGACCCCGATGGGCGCCGAAATGGCCGGTAATGCCGATGGTTCGATCCCGGCCTGGAAGCCCATGCCGAAAAACGCCGGTACTGTCGACAGCAAGGGTTTCCTGTCCAATCCGTACGCCAGCGAAAAACCGTTGTTCACCATCACGGCGCAGAACGTCGACCAGTACAAGGACAAGCTCGCCCCGGGTCAGTACGCGATGTTCAAGCGCTACCCGGAAACCTTCAAGATGCCGGTCTACACCTCCCATCGCGGTGCAACCGTGCCGGATGACGTGTTCGCCGCCATCAAGCGCAACGCCACCAAGACCAACCTGGTGTCCGGTGGTAACGGCCTGGAGAACTTCGAAACCGCCATACCGTTCCCGATTCCGAAAAGCGGCGTCGAAGTGATCTGGAACCACATCACCCGCTATCGCGGCGGCAGCGTGACCCGTCTGGTGACCCAGGCCACGCCACAGCCGAACGGCTCGTTCAGCCTGGTGTACTTCCAGGACCAGTTCGTGTTCCGTGACAAGATGAAGGACTACGATCCGGCGAACCCGGGCAACATCCTGTTCTACTTCAAGCAGAAAGTGACCGCGCCGGCACGTCTGGCCGGTGGTGTGCTGCTGGTTCACGAAACCCTCGACCAGGTCAAGGAACCGCGTTCGGCGTGGGTCTACAACGCCGGTCAGCGTCGTGTGCGTCGTGCGCCACAAGTGTCCTATGACGGGCCGGGTACCGCTGCCGATGGCTTGCGTACCTCCGACAACCTGGACATGTACAACGGTGCGCCGGATCGTTACGACTGGAAACTCGAAGGCAAGAAAGAGATGTACATCGCCTCCGACGCCTACAAGCTCGACGATCCGAAGCTCAAGTACACCGACATCATCAAGGCCGGCCATATCAACCAGGACCTGGCTCGCTACGAGCTGCGCCGGGTCTGGCATGTGGTTGCAACCCTGAAGGAAGGCCAGCGTCACATCTACGCCAAGCGTGACTTCTACATCGACGAAGACACCTGGCAGGCCGCAGTGATCGACCATTACGACGGTCGCAACCAACTGTGGCGCGTTGCCGAGGCGCATGCCGAGAACTACTACGACAAGCAAGTGCCGTGGTACGCGCTGGAAGCCCTGTACGACCTGCAATCGGGTCGCTACCTGGCGCTGGGCATGAAGAACGAAGAGAAGTCGGCGTATGACTTCGGCTTCACCGCCACCACCAGCGACTTCACCCCGGCGGCGTTGCGCCAGGATGGTGTTCGCTAACGTGCACTGACCTGAGGCCGCATCCTCTGGAAAAACGCCCCGACTGGTTCGGGGCGTTTTTTTTCTGTAGGAGCGAGCTTGCTCGCGATGGTCGTCAACGATAACGCTTGAAACCAGGCAGCCCGCGGCGCTCTCTGGTTTCTCGTCGGAACGCCGCCCGGAGCAAGCTCGCTCCTACAGTGTTTAGAGTTTTTGTAGCCATTTGTAGCAATAACCTTCATTCCCTCATCGTTTACCGCTAGTCTGCGGACATCTGCAACGCCGCCACCCGCAATTCAAACAAGAGCCGGCCATGACTGATCTGTCCCCACCACCCGGTCCTGCAAGCGTCGCTGTCGCCGCGCTGGACGGGCGCTTTTTCCGACCGCCATTGCCCGACGGCCATGTGTTGCGCCCACGCCTGTGCGAGCGCTTGAGCGCAGGTCTGGGTGGCAGGTTGCTGCTGGTCAGCGCACCGGCCGGGTTCGGCAAGAGTTCGTTGGCGGTGGAGTTCTGCCAGGCGCTGCCGGGTCACTGGCAAAGCCTCTGGCTGGGGTTGAGCCCGCGAGACAGCGACCCCGGTCGATTCCTCGAGCGATTGCTGGAAGGCCTGCAGGACTTTTTTCCGCAATTGGGCAGGCAGTCCCTCGGCTTGTTGAAAATGCGCCAGCGGCATCAGCCGTTCGCCTTCGAAGAATGGCTGGACGGGCTGCTCGACGAACTGGCCGTGCACCTGTCGACGGCCACCCCGCTCTTGCTGGTGCTCGATGACTATCACCTGGCCCAGGGCCCCGTACTCGATCGCTGCCTGCAGTTTTTCCTCAATCACCTGCCCGACGGCTTGCTGGTGATGGTCACCAGCCGCCAGCGTCCCGACTGGCACCTGGCGAGATTGCGCCTGTCGCGCCAGTTGCTGGAACTGCATGAGCAGGACCTGCGTCTGACCCACGATGAAGCCTTGAGCCTGCTCGATCGGCACAGCAGTTCCTTGCGTGGCGAGGCGCTGGAAAACCTGATCCAGCGCAGCGAAGGCTGGGTAGCCGGGTTGCGCTTCTGGTTGCTCGCCGCCTCCGAGGCGGGCACCCAAGGCGCGTTGCCCCAGGCGCTGCACGGCGGGGAAGGGCTGATCCGCGACTACCTGCTCGAAGAGGTGATCGATTGCCTGCCGGCCGAAGTACAAGCCTTCCTCTACGACACCGCCCCCCAGGAACGCTTTTGCAGTGAGCTATGCGACGCCGTGCGCGACGCCCATGACAGCGCCGCGATCCTCAGCTTCCTGGCCGCCCACCAGGTGTTCCTGGTGCCGCTGGACGAGCACGGCCACTGGTATCGTTACCACCATCTGTTTTCCGATCTGCTGCGCACCCGGCCCGGCGCGCAGTCGATGGTGCCGGCCGCGAGCCTGCACCTGCGCGCCTGTCGCTGGTTCAATGCCCAGGGCCTGCTCGATGAGGCGGTCGAGCAGGCGTTGCGGGCAGGACATTTGGACGTTGCGGCCAACCTGGTGCAGAACCTTTCCGAAGAACAACTGCTGGCCGAACAGAACGTCGGCATGTTGCTGCGCTGGAAAATGGACTTGCCCGATAGCCTGTTGATCAGCACGCCGCGCTTGATCGTGCTCTACAGCTGGGCGTTGGGGCTGGCCTGCCAGCTGGACGCCGCCGAGGAACTGGCCAGCCACCTGAGCCGCTTCCTGCCGGCGCCGTCGGCCACCGCGCAAAAGTCGATGCTGGCGCAATGGCTGGCCTTGAGCGGGATCATCGCGCGCGGGCGCGGTAACCGCGAACTGACCATACGATATTGCACCGAAGCGCTGGAGAGCCTGCCGTGCAAGCGCTATGGCCAGCGATTGGTGTGCCTCTCGACCCTGTCCAACCTGGCCATTGCCGATGGCGATATGTGGCGTGCGAGGAATTTGAACCGCGAGTCCCTGGAGCTGGCGCAACGGGTTGGCAATCCGCTGTTCGAGGCGTTGGCGCACTACGACCGCGCTCGAGTATTGCAGGCGCGGGGTGAAGTGCTGCGTTCGCTGGATGAAGTCCGCCAAGGGCTGCAACGCCTGCAGGGCTTGCCTGCGCAGAGGCTCTTCGCAGTACGCGCCCGACTGACGCTGTACGAGGGTTTTCTGTTGGCCGTGCGCCTGCAACCCCAAGCCGCACGGTTGCGCTTGCAGGCCGGCTTGAGCGAGGCCCGTGCCTGTCGCGACATCAGCGTGCTGATTGGTCATTGCGTGATCGCCCGGCTTGAGGGCAGCAGCGGCGAGTTCGCCAAGGCCTTTGCCGAACTCGCCGAAGCGGAACGGCTGATGCACATCTGGGACGTGCCGCCGATCTACTACCTGGCGATGATTACCCTGGTCAAATGCGAACTCTGGCTGGCCCAGGGGCGTACCGACCTGGCGCAAGCCTGGTTGACCCGATTGGGCCAGACCTACAACGGTGAGCAGCCGGCCGCACCCCCGGAATTCCATCCGCAACTGCCGCTGCATATCGAATTGCAGCAAGCGTTGCTGGAGGCAATCCAGAACCAGCCGATGCTGGCCGAAGGGCGTTTGAATA
This sequence comes from Pseudomonas sp. YuFO20, assembly GCF_035064975.1. Lineage (NCBI taxonomy): Bacteria > Pseudomonadati > Pseudomonadota > Gammaproteobacteria > Pseudomonadales > Pseudomonadaceae > Pseudomonas > Pseudomonas sp. YuFO20. Next base: position 43,915 of record NZ_JAXDEO010000018.1, on the reverse strand, counting down.
CACTGCTCGAAAACGGTCAGCAAACCGGTCGGCAGATGCTCAGTGCCATGGCGCTGACGCAAAAGATTTCGTTGTTGCTGGGCAGCGGACGCGAACCCGAGGCCCGCAAGGCGCTGGTCCAGGCCTTGGATGCCGCCGCCGGGGGCGTGTTGCAACCCTTCGAAGGGCTATTGGCCGAGCACCCGGACTGGCTGCGCGGACAACTTCTACTCTGCACGCCGACCACGGTTTCCCGGGACCTCTCAGAAAAACTTCCAGCCGTGGCCTCTCGCCCGACACCGGAACCCACTCCCGCCTCGGAACAACTCAGCACCCGGGAAATGGCCGTCCTGCGCCTGATTGCCCAAGGCTGCTCGAATCAGGAAATCAGCGACCAGCTGTTCATTTCCCTGCACACGGTGAAAACCCATGCCAGCCATATCAACAGCAAGCTGGGGGTAGAGCGGCGCACGCAGGCCGTGGCGCGGGCGAAGGAGTTGGGGGTGTTGGTGTAGCGTTGCGCGGGTTTTCTTGCTGGCGTCCTAGGCCGTGGTCGCGTCGCCAGTGCAAATCGCACGTTCGTCGTTATGAAGTATGGTCAAGGGTTCGTCCATGGCGTGGCCAGTGACAGCGTGATGAGATAGCGCTCCTCTGTGGGCCGTTTCTGGTCCTTGAATCGATTCACAATCAACATCACTTGATACCGGTTGGACGCGTGCCAATAGGATGTGCCGCCTTTGTTAACGTCCCGTAATTGGGCTCGCCACTCAGGAGTGTCGGCGAATGAAGGGAAGTAATCGACCTTGATTGGGGTCCAGCCAGCGTTGCGCCATTGCTCCTGCAAATCCAGCACGACCTTGAGAGCGTCGTCGAGTAATAGCGGCTCGATTTGTGGGGACATGCGGACACCGTGGATATGTTCATCATCAAACATCACCGTGAAAAAACGGGCCAGAGGCGTTACAAAACCGTACTTGGGATCAATGAAACGCAGGCGTGCATCTGATTTCGGAATACTGAACCATGAGTGCCCGGGAACGGCCGGGCCAATGCTTGCGCTGGAGCGCTGGCGCATGGCTTCGTACGGCTCGCCGATCAACAGGGCGATTTCCGGCTCTTCCGAGAGTACTTGAATCGCGGCGGACGTCAGGAGGGCCGCGATCGCCAGTGCCAACGCACCGCGTCGCCAGCCTATGCGCTGCAGCAGGCTCATCGCACGCCTCCACCCCAGGCGATGTCCCGAATCGATTGCTCAATTTGGTCGCGCTGGTCGCTGTGCAGCAAATCGTCAAACTGCGCCGCGGCTTTGAGCACAAAGATCATGCGCCGTTCGATGTCAGCCAGGTTGGCAAAGGGATTACTGCCAAAACCAATGGTGCGTCCGTCCTCGATGGGACGGCACTGGCTGGCCAGCGTCAGCTCGATGGCCTGGGCGGCACCGGAGGGGATGTTAGTGACGTAGGAGGCATGGTTACCGCGCAATAACCATTTCAGACCGCTGTCGTCGTACATCGCCGGTTGCAGGATGTTGACCTGTTCGTGCTTGGCTAGATGCTCAACACTCTTGGCAATATTGCCCGCCTCGATCGCCTCGAAGGCCAGGAGGATTTCCTTGTGGTCAGTCCCGAACTTCAGCGTTTCCTGCCCGACCGGCCACAACACCGGGTACTCACCACTCCCATAGATGTTTTTCCGTGCAGCCAGGCAATCCTTCAGCGCCTCCAACCCCCGTTCCTTGTAAAACACATGCAGCGGATACACATCCAGGAACAGCGTGGTATTGCCCATCGCCAGCATCTCGTACACAAACCGGTACATCCGTTGCGAGAGCGACAAGGGAAGGTCGGCACCCCAGTGGGTGAAGCCCCATACCGGGTTGTCACGGTTGGCCTCTTCGTACTCGTGCTGGCGCTGCTCAAACGCCCGAATGGTCGCGCGCTTTTCCCGCTCACTGGGACTGAGCAAGCCTCTCAGTCCTTGTCTGGCACTGTCCCTCAATTGCTGTATCGCCTCTTCTTCCGCCTGAATTTTCTCGACCGAATCAGCCGCGTGCAGCAGACCACAGCCCACCTGTTTCGAAGCGAACGCCGCAAGACCAGCCCACTGGAAACGCGGGTCATGGCGCCACAGCTGGGCGTAGGCGGCATTGATCGCCTTGTTGCGCGCCTTCGGGTCGGCGATCAGCTTACCGCCCGGTGCTACGACGTTTTCGACCCGCTGCTGGTAGCCGCGCCAAAGGTTCTCGCAGACCGTCCCTGGCCGTTCGCTGAGCGTTGGTGTGGGCGCCCGCGCTGAAGTGAAAGTGGATTGTCGTGGCGTCACCGGATTGCTGGGTGCAACGGGCGCGGCCGCCTGTTGAGTGGCACTCCTTGCCACTGGCGGCGCAGCATCCTGTCTGGAGTCGTAGGTGGCGGTGGTAAACGAGGGGATGAACCCGGCCTTGCAGGGGCAGCTGCTGCGGCTGTCCAACGAGCCCGCCATTAGCCTGCCGTGACTGTCCATGAACGAGATGCCACCCTCGATTTCGTAGGTTTCGTCGTTTTTGCCGCAGGACACCGGATCCCCTGCGCGAGCATGGGCGAAGCCAAACATCATGATGCGGGTATCGGTCTCCAGCACCTCGCCACCGCAGGTGGTCTTGTCACCCTTGCGAATGAAATATCCCTTTGCCATTGCTAGAACTCCTTGTTTACGATCAAATTGCTTCTGCTCCCGATGGAACGGAGGAGTGGCAAAATGCCGTGAACAGGGTTCTATACGGGGCTGTCAGACGTAAGTCAGACGTTTCCTTGTTTGTTGTAGTCCGCTTCCGCAATCAGGCAGTGGCAATGGGTGGCATCGGCGATGTCGTCGAGCTGTGCGAGAATATGCCATCCATTTTTTCCAGGAACACCCATGGACGCTGCCAAACCTGCGTTGATCCGCGAAACCTTCCCCGTCGGTCCCTTGCAGTGCAACTGCACGATCATCGGCGACCCGATCACCAAAAAGGCCATCGTGGTCGACCCGGGTGGCAATCACGAACTGATCCTCGCGCGGCTCGATGCCCTGGGCCTGAAGGTGGTCAGCATCATTCACACCCATGCGCACCTCGATCACTTCCTGGCCTCCGGCCAGTTGAAGGAAAAAACTGGCGCCACCCTGCATTTGCACAAGGAAGACCAATTTCTCTGGGACAACCTGGAGATGCAATGTCAGATGTTCGGTGTGCCCTACACGCCGGTACCGTCGCCGGACCGCTGGCTGGCCGACGATGAAGAGCTGGCCTGTGGCTGTGGCGTGGCCTTGCACACACCGGGTCATACGCCGGGCTCCATGAGTTTCTGGTTTGCCGACGCGAAGCTGCTGATTGCCGGGGACACCTTGTTCCGGCGCGGGGTGGGGCGCACGGATTTGTGGGGAGGCGATCAGGCGACCATCGTGCGTTCGATCAAACAGCGTCTCTATGCCCTCGACGAAGCGGCAACCGTGGTCACCGGGCATGGTCCGGACACCCGGTTGGGCGATGAAATGCGCGAGAACCCTTTTGTTCGAGCCTGATTTGTAACAAGTGGAATTTTCACGGGTCGAAATGATCCAACGCCCGCAAGGGTCCGATGCTGAGTCCGTTGCACCACAGAATGCAAAAAGTAGGAGCTCTACATGTTCACCACGCCTCGTTTGATTATTGTCGCTACTGCCGTGGCACTGTTGGCCGGTTGCGCATCGCCCAACCCCTACGACGGCCAGGGCCAGGGCCAGGCCGATAGCGGCTCCACGGGCATGAGCAAAACCGCCAAGTACGGTGGCCTCGGAGCTCTCGCAGGCGCACTGGCCGGTGCTGCCATCAACCACGACAACCGTGGCAAGGGCGCGCTGATCGGTGCTGCCGTCGTGGGTGCTTCCGCCGCCGGTTACGGCTACTACGCCGACCAGCAGGAGAAAAAGCTGCGTGCCAGCATGGCCAACACCGGTGTCGAAGTGCAACGTCAAGGCGACCAGATCAAGCTGATCATGCCAGGCAACATCACGTTCGCCACCGATTCGGCGAATATCGCACCGAGCTTCTATCAGCCGCTGAACAACCTGGCCGGTTCGCTGAAAGAGTTCAACCAGAACCAGATCGAAATCGTCGGCTACACCGACAGCACTGGTGCCCGCCAGCACAACATGGACCTGTCCCAGCGTCGCGCCCAGAGCGTGGCGACCTACCTGACCTCGCAAGGCGTCAGCGGTGCCAACCTGAGCGCCCGTGGCGCCGGCCCGGATAACCCGGTCGCCAGCAACGGTGACGTCAATGGCCGGGCGCAGAACCGCCGGGTAGAGGTCAACCTGAAGGCGATTCCAGGCCAGCAGTATGGTGCCCAGCAACAAGGCAACGTTCAGCAGTACCCATAAGCGTCAGGCGTAAAAAAAACCGCCCGATCTTCACAGGTCGGGCGGTTTTTTTGTAGGAGCTGCCGCAGGCTGCGATCTTTTGATCTTGCTTCTGAAAATCAAAAGATCGCAGCCTCGTTGCACTCGACAGCTCCTACAGGGGCTTTTTCACACCTGTGACCTGATTACTTCTTCAGGCCGTAATGCTCATCGAGCATGCCCGGCGCGTTCGGGGCTTTGGGTGCGTAGTCGCGCGGCGGTTCCTGATTGCGCGGCGGTGTCAGGCGTTCCCGTGGAGCCTGCGTTGCGTCGGCGTGCAGGGAGGCCAGCAAGCGTTGACGGGTCTGCTCGTCCAGGGCCAGGCGGTTGGCACCCTCGGCGAGATGATCCTGCACTTCCTGATAGCTCGCAGTCAGTTTCTTGACCAATGTTGCAGTGCTGTTGAAGTGGGTCACCACCTCGTTCTGATAACTGTCGAAACGTTCCTGAATATCGTCCAGCTGACGTTGCGTGCTGCTAGGCGCGGCATTCGGCGCCAGGCGAGCGATCAGGAAACCAATGGCGACACCCACAACCAGGGCAAGAGTCGGCAACAACCAAACTAAGAGCGAGTGTTCCACGAGTCCTTCCTCTATAAACGGCTTTGCTTTACGTTAACGGCTCGAACCTGCGCTGTATACCGCGATTCGCTCGCAATAGACAGTTGCAGACAATTTGCTAGACGAGTCGACCCGATTCGAGGTCACGGAGTTCCTTCCTTGCTTATGCGTGAAACCCCTGTAGTGATTGATGGCCCGGTCGGCCAACTGGAAGCGCTGTACCTGGACAATGAGCAGCCGCGCGGCCTGGCGCTTATCTGCCATCCGAACCCTGTGCAGGGCGGCACCATGCTCAATAAAGTGGTCTCGACCCTGCAGCGCACTGCGCGCGATGCCGGTTTGATCACCTTGCGTTTCAATTACCGTGGTGTCGGTGCCAGCGAAGGCTCTCACGATATGGGCACCGGTGAAGTCGACGATGCCCAATCTGTCGCCGAATGGTTTCGCGCCAAACACCCGGAATTGCCGTTGACCCTGTTCGGGTTTTCCTTCGGCGGATTTGTTGCAGCAAGTCTCGGCGGCCGCCTGGAAGCGCAGGGCGAGCAGCTCAAGCATCTGTTCATGGTCGCACCGGCGGTCATGCGCCTGGGTGCTCAGGACCCACTGCCGCAACACGGCGAACTGACCCTGATCCAGCCGGAAACCGACGAAGTGATCGATCCACAGCTGGTTTACCAATGGTCCGACCAGCTTGAACGTCCCCATGAGCTGCTGAAAGTGGCAGAATGCGGACACTTTTTTCATGGCAAGCTGACCGATCTCAAGGATCTGATCCTGCCGCGTCTCTCGAATTGATTGCAGTCTGACAAGCGATTACCCATGACGACTCGTACCCGTATCCTCACCGGCATCACCACCACCGGCACGCCGCACCTGGGCAACTACGCCGGCGCCATCCGCCCGGCGATCCTTGCCAGCCGTGACAGCAATGCCGATTCGTTCTACTTCCTGGCCGACTACCACGCCCTGATCAAGTGCGATGACCCGCTGCGCATCCAGCGCTCGCGCCTGGAAATCGCCGCGACCTGGCTGGCCGGTGGCCTGGATGTGGACCGCGTGACCTTCTATCGTCAGTCCGACATCCCGGAAATCCCTGAGCTGACCTGGCTGCTGACCTGCGTGGCCGCCAAGGGCCTGCTCAATCGCGCCCACGCCTACAAGGCCTCGGTGGACAAGAACGTCGAGACCGGTGAAGACCCGGACGCCGGCATCACCATGGGCCTGTACAGCTACCCGGTGCTGATGGCCGCGGACATCCTGATGTTCAACGCGCACAAGGTGCCGGTCGGCCGCGACCAGATCCAGCACGTGGAAATGGCCCGGGACATCGGCCAGCGCTTCAACCATCTGTTTGGCCAGGGCAAGGAATTCTTCACCATGCCCGAGGCGCTGATCGAGGAAAGCGTGGCCACGCTGCCGGGCCTGGATGGCCGCAAGATGTCGAAGAGCTACGACAACACCATTCCGTTGTTCAGCAGCGCCAAGGAAATGAAGGACGCGATTTCCCGTATCGTCACCGACTCCCGTGCACCGGGCGAGGCAAAGGATCCGGACAACTCGCACCTGTTCACCCTGTTCCAGGCCTTTGCCACCCCGGCGCAGGCTGACGAGTTCCGCAACGATCTGCTGCAGGGCCTGGGTTGGGGCGAGGCCAAGAATCGCCTGTTCCAACTGCTGGACAGCGAATTGGGCGAATCTCGCGAGCGTTACAACCAGCTGATCGAGCGTCCGGCGGACCTTGAAGACATCCTGCAGCACGGTGCGAAAAAGGCTCGCGCAGTCGCGACCCCTTTCCTCAACGAGTTGCGTGAAGCGGTGGGTCTGCGTTCTTTCGTTGCCCAGGCTCAAGTGGCAGCGACCACGAAGAAGAAAGCGGCGAAGGCTGCACGTTTTGTCAGCTTCCGCGAAGACGACGGCAGTTTCCGCTTCCGTCTGCTGGCGGCCGATGGCGAGCAACTGTTGCTGTCGCGTCACTTTGCCGATGGTAAAACCGCCGGTCAGGTGACCAAGCAGCTGCAATCGGGCCAGCCATTGGACGTGCGCGGTGAAGACCTGGGCTTCAGCGTCTGGCTTGAAGGCCAGTGCGTGGGCGACAGCCCGGCGTTCGCTGACAGCGCCGCGCGCGATGCGGCGATCGAGGCATTGCGCATCGCGCTGACGCCAGTTCAGGAATAATCAACGGCTCGGCCCGACCAAGGGCTGATTGCCATTCCCACGGGCCATCGCTACAGTGACGGCCCGTTTTTGTTGCCTTGCTAACGAATTATGACGCCCCTAGAACGATATCAAGCTGATCTGAAACGCCCGGAATTCTTCCATGATGCCGCGCAGGAAACTGCCGTGCGCCATCTGCAGCGCCTGTACGACGATCTGGTCGCGGCCGAGCAGAACAAGCCGGGCCTGCTGGGCAAACTGTTTGGCAAGAAGGATCAGGCACCGGTCAAGGGCCTGTACTTCTGGGGCGGCGTGGGTCGCGGCAAGACGTACCTGGTCGACACCTTCTTCGAAGCGCTGCCGTTCAAGGAAAAGTCCCGCACCCACTTCCACCGCTTCATGAAGCGCGTGCACGAAGAAATGAAGACCCTGGGCGGCGAGAAAAACCCGCTGACCATCATTGCCAAGCGCTTCTCTACCGAAGCCCGGGTGATCTGCTTCGATGAGTTCTTCGTCTCCGACATCACCGACGCCATGATTCTCGGCACCTTGATGGAAGAGCTGTTCAAGAACGGCGTGACCCTGGTCGCAACGTCGAACATCGTGCCGGACGGCCTGTACAAGGATGGCCTGCAACGTGCGCGCTTCCTGCCGGCCATCGCCCTGATCAAGCAGAACACCGAGATCGTCAACGTCGATAGCGGCGTCGACTATCGCCTGCGTCACCTCGAGCAGGCGGAACTGTTCCACTTCCCGCTCGACGAAGCGTCCCACGAAAGCCTGCGCAAGAGCTTCCGCGCACTGACGCCGGAATGCACGGCAGCGATCGAAAACGACGTGCTGATGATCGAGAATCGCGAGATCCGTGCCCTGCGTACTTGTGATGACGTGGCCTGGTTCGACTTCCGCGAACTGTGCGACGGCCCGCGCAGCCAGAACGACTACATCGAACTGGGCAAGATCTTCCACGCCGTGTTGCTCAGCGGTGTCGAGCAGATGAGCGTCACCACCGACGACATCGCCCGACGCTTCATCAACATGGTCGACGAGTTCTACGATCGCAACGTCAAGCTGATCATTTCTGCCGAAGTCGAACTCAAGGATCTGTACACCGGCGGCCGCCTGAACTTCGAGTTCCAGCGAACCCTGAGTCGCCTGCTGGAAATGCAATCCCACGAATTCCTCGCGCGCGCGCACAAGCCGTAAGGCGATTCGTAAAATTGAAAAGGCCTGCAAATGCAGGCCTTTTTTATGCACTGAAGATCCCTCTGTAGGAGCTGCCGCAGGCTGCGATCTTTTGATCTTGAAAATCAAAAGATCGCAGCCTGCGGCAGCTCCTACATTGGCTCAAGCTGCTTGCTGAAACTGCTGCCGATACTGGTTCGGCGACAACTCCGTGTGCTGGCGGAACAGGCGTGCGAAGAAACTCGCGTCGTCGTAGCCGACTTCGTAACTGATGGTCTTGATGCTCTTGCGGCTGCCGGACAGCAGGCCTTTGGCGGTTTCGATGCGCAGTCGCTGCAGGTAGTGCAGCGGCTTGTCGCCGGTTGCGGTCTGAAAGCGACGCATGAAGTTGCGGATGCTCATGCCGTGTTCGCGGGCGACGTCTTCGAAGCGGAATTTGTCGGCGAAGTGTTCCTCGAGCCAGTGCTGGATCTGCAGGATGATCACGTCCTGGTGCAGCTTTTGCCCGCCGAAGCCGATTCTTCCCGGCGAGTAGCTGCGTTGCACTTCATAGAGGATGTCGCGCGCCACGGCCTGGGAAACGTTGGCGCCGCAGAAGCGTTCGATCAGGTAGATGTACAGGTCGCATGCCGAGGTGGTGCCGCCGGCGCAATACAGGTTGTCGGCGTCGGTCAGGTGCTTGTCCTGATTGAGCTGGACCTTCGGGAAACGCTCTGCAAAGGCATTGAAGAAGCGCCAGTAGGTGGTCGCCTCCTTGCCATTGAGCAGGCCGGCTTCGGCAAGCCAGAACACGCCGGTGGCCTCGCCGCACAGTACGGCGCCCCGCGCATGTTGCTGGCGCAGCCAGGGCAGGACCTGTGGATAACGTTTGCTCAGGGTATCGAAATCGTCCCAGAACGCGGGGATGACGATGATGTCGGCATTTTCCAGGCCACCATCCACCGGGATCATCACGTCGCTGAAGGTGTTGACCGGTTTGCCGTCGGGGCTGACCAGTCGGGTTTCGAACGCGGGAGTCAGGCCGTGGCCCAGTTGTTTGCCGTAGCGCAGGCTGGCGAGGTGGAAGAAGTCCTTGGCCTGCATGAGGGTGGAAGCGAAAACCCGGTCAATGGCCAGGATGCTGACGCGCCGTAGAGGCGTGGAGGCTTGGTTAGACATAATTCAACTTTATTCTTATAGGGGAAAGTGGTCACCAGACGGCTGGATCGTCTTATTTTTTGTCGGATGTGTCCAGTGTCCTGTATCGGACACGAGGCATAGTCTCTGAAGGTCCAATCCTTCTAACAACAAAGAAAAGGGTGCCGCATGATTCCCAGAACCTTGTTCAGTTCCGAGCACGAACTTTTTCGCGACAGTGTGCGAACGTTCCTCGAAAAAGAAGCAGTGCCGTACCACGGGCAATGGGAAAAACAGGGCTATATCGATCGTCAACTCTGGAACAAGGCAGGGGAGGCGGGGATGTTGTGCTCGCATCTGCCGGAGCAGTACGGCGGGCTGGGGGCAGACTTCCTGTACAGCGCGGTGGTCATCGAAGAGGTGGGGCGCCTGGGGCTGACCGGTATCGGTTTCTCCCTGCATTCGGACATCGTTGCGCCCTACATCCTGCATTACGGCAGTGAAACGCTGAAACACAAATACCTGCCGAAACTGGTGTCTGGCGAGATGGTCAGTGCCATCGCCATGACCGAGCCCGGCGCCGGTTCCGACCTGCAAGGGGTGAAGACCACCGCCGTGCTCGATGGCGACGAGTACGTAATCAACGGCTCGAAGACCTTCATCACCAACGGCTTCCTCGCCGACCTGGTGATCGTCGTCGCCAAGACCGATCCGAAGGCGGGGGCGAAAGGCACCAGCCTGTTCCTGGTGGAGGCCGATACGCCGGGCTTCGACAAGGGCAAGCGTCTGGAAAAGGTCGGCATGAAAGCCCAGGACACCTCTGAGCTGTTCTTCCAGGATGTGCGGGTGCCCAAGGAAAACCTGCTGGGTCAGGCCGGGATGGGCTTCGCGTATTTGATGCAGGAGTTGCCGCAGGAGCGCCTCACCGTCGCCATCGGCGGCCTGGCTTCAGCCGAGGCGGCGTTGCAATGGACACTGGACTACACCCGCGAGCGCAAGGCGTTCGGCAAGGCGATTGCCGACTTCCAGAACACCCGGTTCAAGCTCGCCGAGATGGCGACCGAGATCCAGATCGGCCGGGTCTTTGTCGACCGCTGCCTGGAGTTGCACCTGCAAGGCAAGCTCGATGTGCCGACGGCTGCGATGGCCAAGTATTGGGGCACGGACCTGCAATGCAAGGTGCTCGACGAGTGCGTGCAGTTGCATGGCGGCTACGGTTTCATGTGGGAGTACCCGATCGCCCGGGCGTGGGCGGATGCGCGGGTGCAGCGGATTTATGCGGGGACCAATGAAATCATGAAGGAGATAATTGCCAGGTCATTGTAGGAGCGAGCTTGCTCGCGATGGGCGTCAACGATAACGCTGAAAGCCTGACACCCTGCGGTGTGCTCAGGTTTTTCGCGAGCAAGCTCGCTCCTACAGGTGCGGGTTATGGCGCAGGATTCGGGTGATCCTTGTGGATCGCCTCGATCCCTTCCAGTACTTCCTCCGACAACTTCAGATCAAAACTGGCAATGTTGCTGTCCAGTTGCTCCAGTGTCGTGGCGCCGATAATGTTGCTGGTCACGAACGGCTGTTGCGTCACAAATGCCAGGGCCATTTGCGCCGGGTCCAGGCCGTGCTCACGGGCCAGAGCGACGTAACGGCTGCAGGCCGCTTCCGACTGTGGGTTGAAATAGCGGCTGAAGCGGCTGTAGAGGCTCAGACGGCCTTTTGGCGGGCGCGCCCCACCTTCGTACTTGCCTGACAGGAAACCGAACGCCAGCGGCGAATAGGCGAGCAGGCCGCACTGTTCGCGGATGGCGATTTCCGCCAGGCCGACCTCGAAGCTGCGGTTGAGCAGGTTGTAGGGGTTCTGGATCGACACCGCGCGCGGCCAGCCGCGTTGCTCGGCCAGGGCCAGGAACCGCATGGTGCCCCACGGCGTTTCGTTGGACAGGCCGATGTGGCGGATCTTGCCGGCCCGGACCTGTTCGTCCAGCGCCTCGAGGGTGTCCTCCAGGGGCGTCAGGTTGGCTTCGGTCTGGTGCTTGTAGCCCAACTGCCCGAAGAAATTGGTGCTGCGCTCCGGCCAGTGCAGCTGGTACAGGTCAATGTAGTCGGTCTGCAGGCGCTGGAGGCTGGCATCCACGGCCTCGGTGATGTGCTGGCGATTGTGTCGCAGGTTCTTGTCGCGGATGTAGTCGATGGTGTTGCCCGGGCCGGCGATCTTGCTGGCGAGGATCCAGTCGGCACGGTCACCGCGACTTTTGAAGTAATTGCCGATGTAGCGCTCGGTGGTGGCATAGGTTTCGGCCTTGGGCGGCACCGGGTACATTTCGGCGGTATCGATGAAGTTGATCCCGGCGTCCTTGGCTCGCTCGATTTGGGCGAAGGCGTCTGCCTCGCTGTTTTGCTCGCCCCAGGTCATGGTGCCGAGGCAGATTGCGCTCACGTTCAGGTTGGTTCGGCCTAGCTGGCGATAGTCCATCGGGTGCTCCCCTGGGCAAAACAATCATAAAAGCAGGTTGAATTATTTTTCGCAATCTGCATAATTGCGCACCTCTTTCTGCAGTGGAAGTGATGCGCCGCCGCCGAAGAATCTTGCCGTTGAACGGACGCGCCGACCCGAGCCCCCGAAAGCGTCTGTATCCGGCTGCCTTTGACTTGTCAAAGTACGCACTATTCAGTAAGATCCGCCGTCTAATTTACAGGGCGGCCCCTGAGGCTATAAAGAATGAAAACTTTTACTGCTAAACCGGAAACAGTAAAGCGCGACTGGTTTGTCGTCGACGCTGCTGGTCAGACCCTGGGTCGTCTGGCCACCGAAATCGCGAGCCGTCTGCGTGGCAAGCACAAGCCTGAGTACACTCCTCACGTTGACACCGGCGACTACATCGTCGTAATCAACGCCGAGCAGATCCGTGTTACCGGCGCTAAAACCACTGACAAAATGTACTACTCCCACTCCGGTTTCCCGGGCGGCATCAAGTCGATCAACTTTGAAAAGCTGATCGCCAAGGCCCCTGAGCGCGTGATCGAGACCGCGGTCAAAGGCATGCTGCCTAAGAACCCGCTGGGTCGCGACATGTACCGTAAGCTGAAAGTCTATGCGGGCGCTGCACACCCTCATACTGCTCAGCAGCCCCAAGAACTGAAGATTTAACGGAATAGTTCATTATGTCGGCGACTCAAAATTACGGCACTGGCCGTCGCAAGACCGCAACCGCACGCGTTTTCCTGCGTCCGGGTACTGGTAACATCTCCATCAACAACCGTTCGCTGGATAATTTCTTCGGCCGCGAAACTGCCCGCATGGTAGTTCGTCAGCCGCTGGAATTGACTGAGACTGTCGAGAAGTTCGACATCTACGTCACCGTGATCGGCGGTGGTGTGAGTGGTCAAGCTGGCGCAATCCGCCACGGCATCACCCGCGCTCTGATGGACTACGACGAAACTCTGCGCAGCGCTCTGCGTAAAGCCGGCTTCGTAACCCGCGATGCACGTGAAGTTGAACGTAAGAAAGTTGGTCTGCGTAAAGCGCGTAAGCGTCCGCAGTACTCGAAGCGTTAATTCGCTTCCACGTTCAAAAAAGAACGCCCAGTTTCCTCACGGAGCTGGGCGTTTTTTTGTGCCTGTGATTTTCTCAAAGAATTGCGCTGTGACAACTTGCCACATCAGCAGAGCCCCTATACTCCAAGGCTTGGCAGTGGTGCCCCGGGGTAATTACCTTGTCAGAATTGGGGCTTTTCATTACCATTCGGCAAAATTTTTATAAGTACAGAGTTTTACTTAGTAGATGCCTGATTTAACAGGCCACAAAGCTGATGGGAGAGGACTGAATGAGCAATGACGGCGTGAATGCAGGCCGGCGTCGCTTCTTGGTAGCAGCCACATCCGTGGTGGGTGCTGCAGGAGCGGTGGGGGCTGCGGTCCCGTTCGTGGGGTCATGGTTTCCCAGTGCCAAGGCGAAAGCCGCAGGTGCACCGGTGAAAGTGAATGTCAGCAAGATCGAGCCAGGCCAGCAGATGATTGCTGAGTGGCGCGGCCAGCCGGTATTCATCGTCCGCCGTACGCCGGAAATCCTGGGGAATCTGAAGAAGATCGAGGGCCAGTTGTCTGACCCGACCTCCAAGAACTCGACTCAACCAACCTATGTTGATCCGGAAACCCGTTCGATCAAGCCTGAGGTCCTGCTGCTGATCGGTATCTGCACGCACCTGGGGTGCTCGCCGACCTTCCGTCCCGAAGTCGCTCCCGCCGACTTGGGCAAGGACTGGGTAGGTGGCTATTTCTGTCCTTGCCACGGCTCCCACTACGACCTGGCTGGCCGCGTCTACAAGTCGCAACCTGCGCCTTTGAACCTGCCAGTTCCCCCGCATTCCTATGAGACCGATGACATCATCGTCGTTGGCGTCGATACGGAGAAAGCGTGATGAGCAAGTTCATGGATTGGGTTGATGCGCGCTTTCCCGCTACCAAGATGTGGGAAGACCATCTCAGCAAGTATTACGCTCCGAAAAACTTCAACTTCTTCTATTTCTTTGGCTCCCTGGCGCTGCTCGTCCTGGTCAACCAGATCGTTACCGGTGTCTGGCTGACCATGAGCTACACCCCTTCGGCGGAAGAGGCCTTTGCTTCCGTCGAGTACATCATGCGCGACGTCGAGTACGGCTCGATCCTGCGCCTGCTGCACTCCACCGGCGCTTCGGCGTTCTTCATCGTGGTCTATCTGCACATGTTCCGTGGCTTGCTCTACGGTTCGTACCAGAAGCCGCGCGAGCTGGTGTGGGTGTTCGGCATGCTGATCTACCTGGCGCTGATGGCCGAGGCCTTCATGGGCTACCTGCTGCCTTGGGGCCAGATGTCCTACTGGGGCGCCCAGGTGATCATCTCGCTGTTCGGTGCGATCCCGGTCATCGGCAACGACCTGACCCAGTGGATCCGTGGTGACTACCTGATTTCCGGGATCACCCTGAACCGCTTCTTCGCCCTGCACGTGGTGGCCTTGCCGATCGTGATTCTCGGCCTGGTGGTGCTGCACGTCCTGGCCTTGCACGAAGTCGGTTCGAACAACCCGGACGGCGTCGACATCAAGAAATACAAGGATGAAAACGGCGTGCCGCTGGACGGTATCGCGTTCCACCCTTACTACACCGTGAAAGATATCGTCGGCGTGGTGGTGTTCCTGTTCATCTTCTGCTCGATCGTGTTCTTCTTCCCGGAAATGGGCGGCTACTTCCTCGAGAAGCCGAACTTCGAAGTGGCGAACGCGTTCAAGACCCCAGAGCACATCGCTCCGGTCTGGTACTTCACGCCCTTCTACGCGATCTTGCGTGCGGTTCCGGACAAGCTCCTGGGTGTAATCGCCATGGGTGCGGCCATCGCCGTGCTGTTCGTCCTGCCGTGGCTGGACCGTAGCCCGGTCAAGTCGATGCGCTACAAGGGCTGGATGAGCAAGATCTGGCTCTGGGTATTCTGCATTTCGTTCGTGATCCTGGGCGTGCTGGGTGTTCTGGCGCCGACTCCGGGCCGTACGCTGCTGTCGCAGGTATGTACCTTCCTGTACTTTGCCTACTTCATTCTGATGCCGTTCTACACCAGGCTCGAGAAGACCAAACCGGTTCCGGAAAGGGTGACTGGCTGATGAAAAAACTATTTGCTGTATTGATGCTTGCTGCCCTGCCGGCGTTGTCCTTCGCGGCGCCACACGGCGGTCC
The DNA here is from genome assembly GCF_035064975.1 of Pseudomonas sp. YuFO20. NCBI lineage: Bacteria > Pseudomonadati > Pseudomonadota > Gammaproteobacteria > Pseudomonadales > Pseudomonadaceae > Pseudomonas > Pseudomonas sp. YuFO20. The sequence continues at coordinate 28,827 of NZ_JAXDEO010000018.1, read as the reverse complement.
CGAGCTGGAAAAAGTCGACATCGACGTGGCTGACAAGGCGGCGATGCAGGATGGCGCGCGTACGTTCGCCAACTATTGCATGGGCTGCCACAGCGCCAAGTTCCAGCGTTACGAGCGTGTTGCTGATGACCTTGGCATTCCGCACGAGTTGATGCTCGACAAGCTGGTGTTCACCGGCGCCAAGATTGGCGATCACATGAACATCGGCATGCAGCCGGCTGACGCCAAGACCTGGTTCGGTGCGGCGCCGCCCGACCTGACTCTGGTCGCTCGTGTTCGTGGCACCGATTGGCTCTACGGTTACCTGAAGTCGTTCTATGAAGACCCGTCGCGCCCTTGGGGTGTGAACAACAAGGTCTTCCCGAACGTGGGCATGCCTAACGTACTGGTCGGCCTGCAGGGTCGTCAGGTCGTCGGTTGCAAGCAGGTGCAGATCGTCGAGGACGGCAAGAAGCAATATGATCCGCTGACCGGTACGCCGCTGACCCATGAAGCGTGCGATCAGCTGACCATCGTGCCGAAGAGTGGCGCCCTGACCGAAGAGCAGTTCGATGAGAAGGTCAAGAATCTGGTAACCTTCCTGGCTTACTCGGCTAACCCGGTTAAGTTGCAACATCAGCGCATCGGTACGTACGTATTGCTGTACCTGGCGTTCTTCTTCGTATTCGCTTATCTGCTCAAGCGCGAATACTGGAAAGATGTGCACTGATAAAGCTTCAAGCAATTGCTGTTAATCGCGCGCGCCCAAGGGCGCCTCTGAAGGTGTAACGAGCCTGGTGAACCAGGCGTTACGGGAGGCGCCCTCTGGGCGCGCTCGTTTTTCCGCTTCCGATAATTTCAACAAGCGAGGAGGATCGCCATGGGCGTGACCAATCGGTTGGCCTGTTACTCCGACCCCGCCGACCACTATTCCCACCGGGTGCGAATCGTACTGGCAGAGAAGGGTGTCAGCGCTGAGATCATTTACGTTGAGGCTGGTCGCCAGCCGCCTAAACTGATCGAAGTGAACCCTTACGGCAGCTTGCCGACGCTGGTCGATCGTGACCTGGCGTTGTGGGAGTCTACGGTGGTGATGGAATATCTGGATGAGCGTTACCCACATCCGCCGCTGTTGCCGGTCTATCCGGTGGCGCGTGCCAACAGTCGTTTGCTGATTCATCGTATTCAGCGTGACTGGTGTGGTCTGGTGGATCTGATCCTGGATTCGCGGACCAAGGAAGCAGCGCGCGCCGTCGCGCGTAAAGAGCTGCGTGAAAGCCTGACAGGCGTGTCGCCGCTGTTTGCCGACAAGCCATTTTTCCTCAGTGAGGAACAAAGCCTGGTGGATTGCTGCCTATTGCCAATACTCTGGCGATTGCCGATTCTGGGTATAGAACTGCCGCGGCCAGCCAAGCCGCTGCTTGATTACATGGAGCGCCAGTTTGCGCGTGAGGCTTTCCAGGCGAGTCTGTCTGGTGTCGAACGCGACATGCGCTAAGGCTTAAGGAGCCGCTATGAACTCCAGTCGACCTTATCTGGTCCGTGCGCTCTACGAGTGGATTGTTGATAACGATTGCACCCCGCACATGCTGGTCAATTCCGAGTATCCCTCGGTGCAGGTGCCGCAAGGTTTTGCCAGTGATGGCCAGATCGTCCTGAACGTATCGCCCCAGGCCGTGCGTCATTTGCACATGGACAACGAGGCGGTGAGCTTCGAAGGCCGCTTCGGTGGGGTACCGCATACCCTGTACGTGCCTATCGCATCGATCTTGGGCATCTACGCCCGGGAGAATGGTCAGGGCATGGTGTTCGATCTGGAGTCGCCCCTGGAGGACGAGGAAGAGATCGAGCCGGATGACGATATCCCGCCTCCGGACAGCGAGCCGCCGCGGCCAAGCGGTCGACCGAGCTTGAAGGTGGTGAAATAAAAAAAGGGCGATCCGCAAGGATCGCCCTTTTTATTTCACTGTAGGAGCCGGCTTGCCGGCGAAAGCGGTCGAAAGACCAGCGCAATGTTCAATGACGCCTTCGCCGGCAAGCCGGCTCCTACAGGTCGATGGCGTTCCAGCGTCGCCATCCCCGACAAACAAATATCAGTCGATGTACTCAAACAGCTTCACAATCTTCTGCACCCCGGAAACCCCCTGCACCAGGTTGGTCGCCTGGGCTGCTTCCTGCTTGGTCAACAACCCCAGCAGGTAAACGATGCCGTTCTCGGTCACCACCTTGATGCGCGAGCCGGGGATGTTCGGGTCGGTGAGCATCTGGGTCTTGATCTTGGAGGTCAGCCAGGTGTCGTTCTGGCGGGCAAGGAAGCCGGAAGGTGGCAGCACCTGCAGTTCGTTATGCACCGTCTTGACCCGCTGAACAGCGGCAGCAGCCTGTTCGGCCTTGGCCTTGAGGTCCGCACGCGGGGTTTGCCCGGCGAGCAGTACGACGCCGTTGAAGCTGGTGACGACGATGTGCGAGTCGTTGTCCAGGGCCGGATCGGCCTTGGCGATGTTCACGCCGACCTTGGTGTCGATCAATGAGTCGTCGATCTTGCTGCCGAAAGTGCGGGTGCCACGGTCATCTTCAATCGGTGCTTCACGGCTGGCATTGACCACCGAGGTGCAGCCGCTGATGCCGAGGTATAGGGTCAGGGCCAGTAGGCCGAGGCGATTAGGGGTCATTCTTCACTCCCGAACAGTTGGCTGTCGATCAAATCGCAAAGGCAATGGATCGCCAGCAGGTGGACTTCCTGGATACGTGCGGTGACGTTGGCCGGAACGCGAATCTCGACGTCCTCGGGCAAAAGCAGCGACGCCATGCCGCCGCCATCGCGACCGGTCAATGCTACGACAATCATTTCGCGATCATGTGCGGCCTGGATCGCTTGAATTATGTTGGCCGAGTTGCCGCTGGTGGAAATCGCCAGCAGTACGTCGCCCGGCTGGCCGAGTGCGCGGATCTGTTTGGAGAAGATTTCGTTGTAGCTGTAGTCGTTGGCGATCGAGGTGATCGTCGAGCTGTCGGTGGTCAGCGCAATGGCTGGCAGGCTCGGGCGTTCACGTTCGAAGCGGTTGAGCAGCTCGGACGAGAAGTGCTGTGCGTCACCGGCAGAGCCGCCGTTGCCGCAGGAAAGCATCTTGCCCTCGTTGAGCAAGGCGTTGACCATCACCTGGCTGGCTTGCTCGATGTGCGGTGCAAGTACTTCCATCGCCTGTTGCTTGGTGTCGATACTGGCCTGAAAAAGCTGGCGAATTCGGGATTGCATGTCCATCTGTGTGACCTTAATGAGCGCGGCTGTCCGGCACGTGAATGTGCAGCCCGCAAAGCAAAGAGCAAAATTGTTGAGTGGTGGTGTCCGGTTCGGGGCGTAGGCAATCAGCTGTCGAAGGCATTTTGCAACCAGTTCAACTGATCGAGGTCGCTGTCGATCGCAACCACGTCGAAGCGGCAAGGGGCGTTGGCCCAGCGCGACTCACGCTGAAGAAAATACTGCGCGGCAAAAATCAGTTTTTGCCGTTTGCGCTCATCGATGCTATCGAGCGCGCCACCCCATTGAGTGTTTTTTCTGTAGCGAACTTCAACGAATACTACTGTATCGCCCTCCAGCATGACCAGATCAAGCTCGCCGCGTTTACACAACCAGTTCTGCGCCAGTAGCTGCAGGCCTTGTCGCTGAAGATGCTCGAGCGCATGGCGCTCGGCATCTTTACCGCATTGCTGGCGTGACCTTTGAGGCATCAGCGTGGGGTGTTCGGCAAGCGCTGAACCTGACCATTGACGAACTGCGCCCACGGCAGCTCGCGCACTACGCGCTGGTTCTGGGTCATGCTCAGGCTGCCCGATTGACCTTCGATACGGCTGTCCGGCAGGGCCTTGAGCTGGCCCAGGCGGGGTGCCAGGCTGTAGGCGTCCACGCCCATGGCGTACAAACGGCCCAGGCTGCCGCCCGCTTGAGGCCATTGCGCGGTGACCTGGCGGCGCAACGGATCGTTGGCGTCCAGCAGCCATGGGGTTTCGCAGAAGCGCACGCCATTCATGTCGTTGTACTGGTTGACGTCGCCGCTGGCGCTGAAGACGTGGGACGTGGCGTAGACCGGAACGTCACCGGCGTACTGGAAGTTCAGGGTCGGCTTGATCTGCTGGGCCTGTTGCGGCGTGGCAGCGAGGAAAATGAACTCGATGTCCTGGCGACGCGACGGCTGGGCGGCTACCTGCGAGCCAACGGTGCTTTGCAGGCTCTTGGCGCGACCTTCGCTCTGGCGCAGCTGGAACATGTCGGCGATCTGCTGGGCCAGTTGCACCGGCTGGTCGACACGCTCGGTGGCGACGATGCTGCCGCCATTGGCTTGCCAGTCCTGGCTGAACGCCTTGAGTACGCGGTCGCCCCATTCGCCTTTCGGCACCATGATGGCGGCGCGGTGCAGGCCGTCGGCGCGAGCGCGGCGGGAGACTTCGCGGGCTTCGTCTTCAGCGGCCAGGCCAAACTGGAACAGCTGGGCCGGACCTTGAGCACCTTCGCTGTAGTTCAGGGCCAGTGTGGTGATCGGCAGTTGCGGGCGGGCGCTGAGCTGTTTGACCAGTGGTTTTTCCAGCGGGCCTACCACCAGTTGCACGCCATCGGCCTGGGCCTTGCGATAGAACTCGTCGAGCGAGGTCAGGCGCGAGCTGTCGTAGAACTCGATGGCCGGCGGTTTCTGTCCGGACTGTTGTGCCTGGTAGTGGGCGGCCATGAAGCCTTCGCGCAATGCTTTGCCGACTGAAGCCAGCTGGCCGTCCTGCGGCAGCAACAGGGCGATTTTACCCAAGGGCTGACTGGCTAGCTCCTTGAGGTTGGTCAATGGCAGTGGCAGCTGGCGGGCGGCCGGGTGTTTCGGGTTCTGGGCGCGCCAGTTGTCGATGGCCGCCTGCTGCTGTTCAAGAGTGCCAGCGGTTTTTACCGCCAGTGCCAGGGCCATCCAGCCGCCAAGATCGTCGTCGGTGGTCGGCTGCAATTGCTCGGTCGGCAGCGAAGCGATCAGGGTCCAGATGGCCTCGTGGTTTTTGCTCGCCGCTTCACCGCTCAGCATCGGTGCGATAAAAATGCGTTCCTTTGCCGCGGCCAGGGTCTGGCCATCGGCTTCAAGGGCGCGGGCGCGAACGGTGCCGGTGCGGACCTGTTGCTCTTCCGGCATTTCGCCCAGGCGCTGGAAGCTCGGGTGGCTCAAGGCGGTCAGCGCGGCTTTCGGCTGGTTGCGGGTCATGGCCAGTTCAGCCGCCAGGGTGTTGGCGAAGATCTGTTGGCCTGGCTTGAGTGTTTCAACGGGGACCTGTTGCAGGATCTGCGCGGACTGGCCGGCATTGCCCTGATGATAGGCCAGGTCGGCTGCGCTCAGGCGTAGCAGTGCCGCGTCTTCCGGCGTTTTGCTTTGGGCGGCCTTTTCGAGCAGTTGCTCGATGCTGGCATCCGGGGTCCGTGGAAGTTCGCCAAGGCTGGAGGAGGGCGAGCTGGCGCAAGCCGCCAGCAAGGCAGCGAGGCATAGGGCAGAGAACAGCCGCAGGCAAGCGATCATGTAGTGTTCCTGATACTCGATCAAATTAGCGTGGAATTGTACCCAAGCACTGGCCGGGGCGCGATGTTGCTGGTAAGAAACGATCAATTTAGCTGGTGTAAATGTTGCCGTGCGCTACAAAAGCCTGCAAAAGCGGGTGTTGCTTGCCCGTATCGCGAACGTCGCTACGCGCTACAATGGCCGTTTTATCGATCATGAGGTGTGCGCTTTGACTGCTCCAGGTGCTTTGAATTCCGCTGCTGGCTCGCTTTATGTGGTGGCGACGCCCATCGGCAACCTGGACGATATCAGTGCCCGGGCGCTGAAAATATTGCGTGAGGTGGCCTTGATTGCCGCTGAAGACACCCGCCACTCCCAGCGCCTGATGCAGCATTTCGGCATTCCCACGCCCCTGGCTGCCTGTCATGAACACAACGAGCGCGATGAAGGTAGCCGCTTTATCACCCGCCTGCTCGCGGGTGACGATGTCGCGTTGATTTCCGATGCCGGTACGCCGCTGATCTCCGATCCGGGTTATCACCTGGTCCGCCAGGCGCGTGCGGCGGGCATCAATGTTGTGCCTGTGCCGGGGGCCTGTGCGTTGATTGCGGCCCTGTCGGCGGCGGGTTTGCCGTCGGACCGTTTCATCTTCGAAGGCTTCCTGCCGGCCAAGGCGGTGGGGCGACGCGCGCGTCTTGAACTCGTCAAGGAAGAGCCGCGTACGCTGATTTTCTACGAGGCGCCGCACCGTATCCTCGAATGCCTGCAGGACATGGAGCTGGTGTTCGGTGCCGAGCGCCCGGCGTTGCTGGCGCGGGAGCTGACCAAGACGTTCGAAACGCTCAAGGGCTTGCCGCTGGCCGAGTTGCGCGAGTTCGTCGAGTCGGACAGTAATCAACAGCGCGGCGAGTGCGTGGTGTTGGTGGCGGGTTGGACGGCCCCCGAGGAGGAGGGCGCGGTCAGCAGTGAAGCGATGCGTATCCTCGATCTGTTGCTCGAAGAAATGCCGCTCAAGCGTGCCGCGGCGTTGGCGGCGCAAATTACCGGCGAACGCAAGAATGTGCTGTATCAGATTGCGCTGGATAAACAGAAGGGCGAGTAAAACCCGACGCACCGGCGTGCGCAACGGCGCTTAACGCTTGTTCTTCGGGCGCTCTGCCGGTAACCTTCGCGGCGGAGAGTCGATCGGACAGTCGCTGCCCTCTATGAAAATTAGGGGGGGGAGGAAAGTCCGGGCTCCATAGGGCGAAGTGCCAGGTAATGCCTGGGAGGCGTGAGCCTACGGAAAGTGCCACAGAAAATAACCGCCTAAGCGCTTCGGCGCCGGTAAGGGTGAAAAGGTGCGGTAAGAGCGCACCGCACGTCTGGCAACAGTTCGTGGCTAGGTAAACCCCACTTGGAGCAAGACCAAATAGGGTCCCAAGGCGTGGCCCGCGCTGGGACCGGGTAGGTTGCTAAAGATGTCCAGTGATGGCCATCGTAGACGAATGACTGTTCAAGACAGAACCCGGCTTACAGATCGACTCTCCACCTTTTTTCTCCCCTCTGCTTAAATCATTGAGCAGGGGTCCGATGATGGCAATTTCCCTCCTTTCACATTCGTCCTCATTATCACTTTCGTAATATCAAAAAAATCTTACTCTTAATAAATCACTTTAACTTCTGAACGCAGCCTCCTGTGCTGATTCAAGTTGTTGGGCGGTTTCATCCGTCTGATTCTGATTGCTCCTCTCTTTATGCTCCTAAATCTCAGTTCTGTAAGGGTTTTCCTGTAATCCGCGCCTTGACGGTGTGGTGGGCGCATTCCTATAGTGTGCGCAAGTGGCGGAAAGTGGCGTAAAGTGGGTTTTCTGAACGTAAAACGCTAGAATTTGGAGAAACGCTGACGTGTTTCGCGGAGCCAACGCAATCAGTCTCGATGCAAAGGGCCGTCTCGCTATGCCGAGTCGGTACCGTGACGAGCTGGTTTCGCGTAGTTCCGGTCAGTTGATCGTCACCATTGATGCCGTTGATCCGTGTCTGTGTGTTTACCCCCTCGATGAGTGGGAAATTATTGAAACCAAACTGCGCGCACTGCCTTCGCTTCACGAAGCGAACCGCCGTCTGCAACGTTTACTGATTGGCAATGCCGTCGACCTCGAGCTCGATGGCAGTGGTCGTTTTCTGGTTCCACCGCGTCTTCGTGAATATGCCAAGTTGGATAAGCGCGCGATGCTGGTAGGCCAACTGAACAAGTTCCAATTGTGGGACGAAGATGCCTGGGATGCGGTTGCTGCCGCTGACCTGGCTGCTATTCAAGAACCGGGCGCGATGCCTGATAACCTGCGTGAATTGATCCTGTGACTATAGATAGCGGCTTTAACCACATCACCGTACTGCTTGACGAAGCCGTCGAGGCTCTCGCCGTACGTCCTGATGGCTGCTATCTGGACGGAACGTTCGGACGGGGCGGACACAGCCGGTTGATCCTCAGCCAGCTCGGTCCCGATGGTCGGTTGCTCGGGTTCGACAAAGACCCTCAAGCGATTGCCACCGGGCAGACGCTAGCGGCCGAAGACGGCCGCTTTGTCGTTGTACAGCGCAGCTTTGCCGAGCTGGGTGCGGAAGTTGCCGCGCGCGGCATGAACGGCAAGGTCAGCGGCGTGCTGCTTGACCTGGGCGTCTCTTCGCCACAGCTGGACGACCCTGAGCGCGGTTTCAGCTTCCTCAACGATGGCCCGCTGGACATGCGCATGGACCCGTCCCGCGGGATCAGCGCTGCCGAATTCGTCAACACCGCGCCCGTGGAAGAAATCGCCCGGGTGTTCAAGGAATACGGCGAAGAGCGTTTTTCCGGGCGCATGGCCCGTGCCGTGGCCGAACGTCGCGATATCAAACCGTTCGAGCGCACCGCCGATCTGGCTGAAGTGCTGAAGGTCGCCAACCCTGCGTGGGAAAAGGGCAAGAACCCGGCTACCCGTGCATTCCAGGGGTTGCGCATTCACGTCAATAACGAACTGGGCGATCTGGAAGCCGGTCTCGAAGCCGCGCTGGAGAGCCTGGAAGTGGGCGGTCGCCTGGTGGTGATCAGCTTCCATTCGCTGGAAGATCGCATCGTCAAACTGTTCATGCGCAAGCTGGTCAAAGGCGAAGCCGACAACCTGCCACGCAACCTGCCGGTTCGGCACGTCGCTTTCGAACCGAAAATCAAAATCCATGGCAAAGCGCAGACGGCCTCCGACGCCGAGCTGAAGGCCAACCCACGCTCCCGTAGTGCTGTCATGCGCGTGGCGGAGAAGCTGCGGTGAGCAAGCTCTTCGCCAAGCCACTTCCCGGCGGAAGCTTTTTCATGCTGCTGTTGTTCGTGGGCGTGCTCGTGTCGGCCATTGGCGTGTCCTACAGCGCCCACTGGAACCGTCAGTTGCTGAACACGCTGTACGGCGAGTTGAGCGTGCGCGACAAGGCGCAGGCCGAATGGGGTCGCCTGATTCTTGAACAAAGCACCTGGACCGCCCACAGCCGTATCGAAGTGCTGGCCACCGAACAACTGAAAATGCGCATTCCCGGCGCCGCCGAAGTGCAGATGGTGGCGCCATGATGAAACTCGAAGGCGCTCTTTTTCCATGGCGTTTCCGCCTGGTACTGGGTCTGCTCGGCGTCATGGTGGCGGCGATCGCCTGGCGCATCATTGACCTGCAAGTGGTCGACCGTGCCTTTCTCAAAGGCCAGGGCGACGCGCGCAGCGTTCGGCATATTCCGATTCCGGCTCACCGAGGCCTGATCACCGATCGTAATGGCGAGCCCCTGGCCGTCAGCACCCCGGTCACCACCTTGTGGGCCAATGCCAAGGAAATGCAGCTGGCCAAGGAAAAGTGGCCGGCACTGGCTGCTGCGCTGGGGCAGGACCCCAAGGCACTGGCCGAGCGCCTTGAAGCACAAGCCAACAAGGAATTCATTTATCTGGTGCGCGGGCTGACGCCTGAGCAGGGCCAGGCCGTACTCGACCTGAAAGTGCCGGGTGTCTACGGCATCGAAGAGTTCCGCCGTTTCTACCCGGCCGGTGAGGTCACCGCCCATATGGTCGGCTTTACCGACATCGACGACCATGGTCGAGAAGGGGTCGAGCTCGCCTACGATGAATGGCTGGCCGGGGTCCCCGGCAAACGGCAAGTGATCAAGGACCGGCGCGGCCGGTTGATCAAGGATGTCCAGGTCACCAAAAACGCCAAGGCCGGAAAGCCCTTGGCGTTGTCCATTGACCTGCGCCTGCAATACCTGGCCAACCGCGAATTGCGCAACGCGATCATCGAGAACGGCGCCAAGGCCGGCAGCCTGGTGATCATGGACGTGAAGACCGGCGAAATCCTCGCCATGGTCAACCAGCCGACCTACAACCCGAACAACCGCCGCAACCTGCAGCCGGCAATGATGCGTAACCGCGCGATGATCGACGTGTTCGAACCGGGTTCGACCATGAAGGCGATCTCGATGAGCGCCGCCATCGAAACCGGACGCTGGAAGCCGAGCGACACCGTCGAGGTGTACCCGGGCTCCCTGCAGATCGGCAAGTACACCATCAAGGACGTCTCCAAGAGCGAAGGTCCGGTGCTTGACCTTGCCGGTATCCTGATCAATTCCAGTAACGTCGGCATGAGCAAGATCGCCTTCGATATCGGTGGTGAGACGATTTTCCGCCTGGCGCAGAAAGTCGGTCTCGGCCAGGATACCGGCCTCGGCTTCCCGGGCGAGCGTGTCGGCAACCTGCCGAACTACCGCGAATGGCGCAAGGCTGAAACCGCCACGCTGTCCTACGGCTACGGTGTTTCCGTGACGGCGATCCAGTTGGTCCACGCCTTCTCGGCCCTGGCCAACAACGGTCGCCTGGCGCCGCTGACACTGATCAAGACCGACAAGGCGCCGCAGACCACCCAGGTGTTGCCGGAAGCCGTCGCGAAAACCATGCAAGGCATGCTGCAGCAGGTGATCGAAGCGCCGCGCGGGGTATTCCGTGCGCAGGTGCCGGCTTATCACGTGGGCGGCAAGTCCGGTACTGCGCGTAAAACATCGGTCGGCACCAAAGGCTATGCAGAGAACTCCTACCGCTCGCTGTTCGCCGGTTTCGGCCCGATGAGCGATCCGCGCTACGCCATCGTGGTGGTGATCGACGAGCCGACCAAGGCCGGTTACTTCGGTGGCCTGGTGTCTGCGCCGGTGTTCAGCCGTGTGATGTCCGGCACCCTGCGCCTGATGAACGTTACCCCGGACAACCTGCCACCTACCCAACAAGCGAACGCAGCGCCGGTCGTTCCACTGAAAGCCAATGGAGGGCGCGGCTGATGTCTTTGAGCCTGAACAAAATTTTCCCCCACGCCGGCCACGATCTGTTGATCCGTGAGTTGGCGCTGGACAGTCGCAACGTACGCGCGGGTGACCTGTTCCTCGCGGTGCCGGGCGGCAAATTCGATGGCCGTGCGCACATTGCCGATGCGCTTGCGCGAGGCGCTGCGGCCGTGGCTTATGAAGTGGAAGGCGCTACCGTGCTGCCGATCACCGACGTGCCGCTGATTCCGGTCAAGGGCCTGGCAGCGCAGCTGTCGGACATCGCCGGGCGTTTTTATGGCGAGCCGAGCCATCACCTGAAACTGGTGGGCGTGACTGGCACCAACGGCAAGACCAGTGTGACCCAACTGGTGGCCCAGGCACTGGATCTGCTTGGTCAGCACTGCGGCATTGTCGGCACCCTCGGCAGCGGGTTTCATGGCGCGCTGGAAAGCGGCCTGCACACCACGCCAAACCCGATTGCAGTGCAAGCGACCTTGGGCGACCTGAAAAAGGCCGGTGCCAAGGCGGTTGCCATGGAAGTCTCGTCCCATGGCCTGGATCAGGGCCGGGTCACTGCGCTGGCATTCGATGTGGCCGTGATGACCAACCTGTCCCGCGACCATCTGGACTACCACGGCACCATGCAGGCCTATGGCGAAGCCAAGTCCAGGTTGTTCGCCTGGAATGACTTGAAGTGCCGCGTGGTCAACCTCGACGATGATTTCGGCCGGCAACTGGCTGCCGAAAAACGCGAGTCGCGTCTGATCACCTACAGCCTGCTCGACAGCAGCGCTTACCTGTATTGCCGCGAAGCGCAGTTCGATGATCACGGCGTGCGCGCCACGCTGGTTACGCCCCAGGGCGAACACCACCTGCGCAGCACGCTGCTGGGTCGTTTCAACCTGAGCAACGTGCTGGCCGCGGTCGGCGCCTTGCTCGGTCTGGACTATGCCCTGGACGAAATTCTCAAGGTGCTGCCCAAACTCGAAGGCCCGGCCGGGCGCATGCAACGCCTGGGCGGCGGTACCCAGCCGTTGGTGGTGGTCGATTACGCCCACACCCCGGACGCCCTGGAAAAAGTCCTGACGGCCCTGCGCCCTCACGTCAAAGGACGGCTGCTGTGCCTGTTCGGCTGTGGCGGCGACCGCGATCGCGGCAAGCGTCCGCTGATGGCCGAAGTGGTCGAGCGTCTGGCCGATGGCGTACTGGTCACCGACGACAACCCGCGCACTGAAGATCCATCGGTGATTTTCGACGACATCCGTGCCGGCTTCACCGCTGTGGATAAAGTGACCTTCGTGGCTGGCCGTGGCCAGGCAATTGCCCAGTTGATCGCCGGTGCGTCGGCTGATGACGTGATTGTCCTGGCCGGTAAAGGTCACGAGGACTATCAGGAAATCAACGGCGAACGGCATGCCTTTTCCGATCTGGTCGAGGCCGATCATGCCTTGACCGCGTGGGAGGTGGCCCATGCTTAAAGCCTTGAAACTGAGCGAACTGACCGGCGCGCTGAATGCACGCTTGATCGCAGCAGATGCGAGCTTCGACGGCGTCAGCATCGACAGTCGCGCCATCAAGCCGGGCCAGTTGTTCATTGCCCTGGCCGGTCCGCGCTTCGATGGCCATGACTACCTCAATGAAGTCGCGGCCAAAGGTGCCGTGGCAGCCTTGGTCGAGCGTGAAGTCGCCGACAGCGCGCTGCCGCAATTGCTGGTGGCCGATACCCGCCAGGCCCTGGGCCAACTGGGCGCGCTCAATCGTGCGGCATTCACCCAGCCAGTCGCCGCCATCACCGGTTCCAGCGGCAAGACCACTGTCAAGGAAATGCTCGCGAGCATCCTGCGCACCCGTGGCCCTGTGCTGGCCACCCGCGGCAACCTGAACAACGACCTCGGCGCGCCGTTGACCCTGCTCGAACTGGCACCGGAACACACCGCCGCCGTCATCGAGCTCGGTGCTTCGCGCCTGGGTGAAATTGCCTACACCGTGGGCCTGACCAAACCCCATGTGGCCATTCTCAACAATGCCGGAACCGCCCATGTCGGCGAGTTCGGCGGGCCGGAAAAAATCGTCGAAGCCAAGGGCGAGATCATTGATGGGCTGGATGCCAATGGCGTCGCCGTGCTCAATCTCGACGACAAGGCGTTCGACATCTGGAAGACCCGCGCTGGCGAGCGCAAGGTGCTGACCTTCGCCCTGAGTAATGTCAGTGCCGATTTCTACGCCAGCGACCTGGCCACCGATGCCCGTGGCTGCCCGGCGTTCAACCTGCACAGTCCTGAAGGTGTGGAGCGCGTTCAACTGAACCTGCTCGGCACCCATAACGTCGCCAACGCCATGGCTGCCGCGGCTGCCGCCCATGCCCTGGGGGTGTCGCTGTTCGGCATCGCCACCGGCCTCGGCGCGGTGCAACCGGTCAAGGGTCGTACCGTTGCGCAACTGGCCAGCAATGGCATGCGCGTCATTGATGACACTTACAACGCAAACCCCACCTCCATGTGCGCCGCCGTTGATATACTGGCCGGCTTTTCCGGTCGTACCGTTCTGGTGCTCGGGGATATCGGCGAGTTGGGCGACTGGGCGCAGCAGGGGCACCGCGACGTGGGCGAGTACGCCCGTGGCAAGGTTTCTGCGCTGTACGCCGTCGGGCCGATGATGGTTCACGCCGTCGACGCTTTCGGTCCACAAGCCTTTCACTTCAGCACGCAGGCTGAACTGATCAAGGCCCTGGGGGCCGAGCAGGATACAAACACCACCATTTTGATCAAGGGCTCGCGCAGCGCTGCGATGGAAAACATCGTTGCCGCTTTGTGCGGGACCAGTCTGGAGAAACATTAATGCTGCTGCTGCTAGCGGAGTATCTGCAACAGTTCTACAAAGGCTTCGCGGTCTTCCAGTACCTGACCCTGCGCGGGATTCTCGGTGTGCTGACCGCGCTGGTCTTGTCGCTGTGCTATGGCCCGTGGATGATCCGCACCCTGCAGAACCGTCAGATCGGCCAGTCCGTCCGTAACGACGGCCCGCAATCGCACCTGTCCAAATCCGGCACCCCGACCATGGGCGGTGCGCTGATTCTGTCTTCGATCGGTGTCAGCACCCTGCTGTGGGCTGACCTGACCAACCGTTATGTCTGGGTCGTCCTGTTGGTGACCCTGTTGTTCGGTGCCATCGGCTGGGTCGATGACTACCGCAAGGTGATCGAGAAGAACTCCCGCGGCTTGCCGAGTCGCTGGAAGTACTTCTGGCAGTCGGTGTTCGGCCTGGGCGCTGCGATCTTCCTTTATATGACCGCCGCGACGCCGGTGGAAACCACCCTGATCCTGCCGATGCTCAAGGATCACAGCATTGCGCTGGGCGCAGGCTTCATCGTCCTGACCTATTTCGTGATCGTCGGTTCGAGCAACGCGGTCAACCTGACCGACGGCCTCGACGGCCTGGCGATCATGCCGACCGTGATGGTCGGTGGTGGCCTGGGGATCTTCTGCTACCTGTCGGGTAACGTGAAATTCGCCGAATACCTGCTGATCCCTTATGTACCGGGCGCGGGTGAGCTGATCGTGTTCTGCGGCGCGCTGATCGGTGCCGGCCTGGGCTTCCTTTGGTTCAACACGTATCCCGCACAAGTCTTCATGGGCGACGTCGGCGCGCTGGCGCTGGGCGCGGCCCTGGGCACCATCGCCGTGATCGTCCGTCAGGAAATCGTCCTGTTCATCATGGGCGGCGTGTTCGTGATGGAAACCCTGTCAGTCGTCATTCAGGTTGCGTCCTTTAAGCTGACCGGTCGCCGTGTGTTCCGCATGGCACCGATTCACCACCACTTTGAACTCAAGGGCTGGCCCGAGCCACGCGTGATTGTCCGTTTCTGGATCATCACCGTGATTCTCGTGCTGATCGGTCTTGCCACCCTGAAACTGAGGTAGAAACCCGTGTCCCTGATCGCGTCTGACCACTTCCGCATCGTTGTCGGCCTCGGCAAGAGCGGCATGTCCCTGGTTCGCTTCCTGGCGAACCGGGGCGTGGCGTTTGCGGTGGCCGATACGCGGGAAAACCCGCCGGAACTGGCCACGCTCAAGCGTGACTACCCGCAGGTGGAAGTGCGTTGCGGCGAGCTGGACGTCGAGTTCCTGTGCCGTGCCGACGAGCTCTACGTGAGCCCCGGCCTGGCACTGGCGACCCCGGCCCTGCAGGCCGCTGCTGCCCGTGGCGTGAAATTGTCCGGCGACATCGAGCTGTTCGCGCGTAACGCGAAGGCGCCGATCGTGGCCATCAGCGGTTCCAACGCGAAGAGCACCGTGACCACACTGGTCGGCGAGATGGCGGCGGCGGCGGGCAAACGTGTCGCTGTAGGCGGCAACCTCGGTACGCCGGCGCTGGACCTGCTCAGCGACGACGTCGAGCTGTACGTGATGGAGTTGTCGAGTTTCCAGCTGGAAACCACCGATCAGCTCAACGCCGAAGTAGCGACCGTGCTCAATATCAGCGAAGACCACATGGACCGCTACAGCGGCCTGCCGGCCTATCACCTGGCCAAGCACCGGATCTTCCGTGGGGCCAAACAGTTCGTGGTCAACCGTCAGGATGCCCTGAGCCGGCCGTTGATGGGCGAGGGCCAGCCGTGCTGGACCTTTGGCCTGACCAAACCGGATTTCAAGGCCTTCGGTATCCGCGAAGAAGGCGGCGAGAAGTACCTGGCCTTCGAATTCCAGAACCTGATGCCGGTGCGCGAATTGAAAGTTCGCGGCGCCCATAACCAATCCAACGCCCTGGCGGCATTGGCACTCGGTCACGCCGTCGGCTTGCCGTTCGACGCAATGCTCTCGGCGCTGCGCACCTTCGCCGGGCTCGAGCATCGTTGCCAATGGGTCCGCGACCTGGATGGCGTGGGTTACTACAACGACTCCAAAGCCACCAACGTCGGCGCCGCGCTGGCAGCCATCGAAGGCCTGGGTGCGGACATCGACGGCAAGATCGTGCTGATCGCCGGCGGCGACGGCAAGGGTGCCGAGTTCAAGGACCTGCGTGATCCGGTGGCGGCCAACTGCCGTGCCGTGGTCCTCATGGGTCGCGACTCCGACAAGATCGGCCAGGCCATCGGCGATGCCGTTCCGCTGATTCGTGCAGGCTCCCTGCTCGAAGCCGTCGAGCAATGCCGCGCCGCTGCCCAGCCGGGCGACGTGGTGCTGCTGTCGCCGGCGTGCGCCAGTTTCGACATGTTCAAGCACTACGAAGACCGTGGTCACCAGTTCGTCCAAGCCGTGGAGGAACTGGCATGAGTCTTCGGGGCATCATCAAACCGTACCCATCGCCGCTCATCACCGGGCGCGGCATCGACCTCGACTTCCCGATGCTCGTCGGTTGCCTGACGTTGCTCGGCCTGGGGCTGGTGATGATTGCATCGGCCTCCACCGAAGTGGCTGCGGTGCAGTCGGGCAGCGCCCTGTACTACATGATTCGCCACCTGATCTACGTGGTGCTGGGCCTTGCTGCCTGCATCGTCACCATGATGATCCCGATCGCCACCTGGCAACGCCTGGGCTGGTTGATGCTGCTGGGGGCATTCGGTTTGCTGGTGATGGTGATCATTCCCGGGATCGGCCGTGAAGTGAACGGTTCGATGCGCTGGATCGGCTTCAGCTTTTTCAACGTCCAGCCTTCCGAGATCGCCAAGGTGTTCGTGGTGATCTACCTCGCCGGTTATCTGGTGCGTCGCCAGAAAGAAGTGCGTGAAAGCTGGATGGGTTTCTTCAAGCCGTTCATCGTGCTGCTGCCGATGGCGGGCCTGTTGCTGATGGAGCCGGACTTTGGTGCCACCGTGGTGATGATGGGTGCGGCGGCGGCGATGCTGTTCCTCGGCGGGGTCGGGCTGTTCCGGTTTTCCCTGATGGTGGTCCTGGCGGTCGGGGCGGTGGTGTTGCTGATTCAGATGCAGCCGTATCGAATGGCGCGTCTGACCAACTTTGCCGATCCGTGGGCCGACCAGTTCGGTGCCGGCTACCAGCTGTCCCAGGCATTGATCGCTTTCGGCCGCGGCGAATGGCTGGGCGTTGGCCTGGGCAACAGCGTGCAGAAGCAGTTCTACCTGCCGGAAGCCCACACTGACTTCGTGTTCTCGGTCCTGGCCGAAGAGCTGGGTGCCGTGGGTTCCCTGTGCACGGTGGCGCTGTTCGTCTTCGTTTGTATTCGTGGCATGTACATCGGCTTGTGGGCCGAGAAGGCCAAGCAGTTTTTCGCCGCCTATGTCGCCTACGGCCTGTCGTTCCTGTGGATCGGTCAGTTCCTGATCAACATTGGTGTGAACGTCGGCCTGCTGCCGACCAAGGGCCTGACGCTGCCGTTCCTCAGCTATGGCGGCAGTTCGTTGGTGATCTGCTGTGCCTGTCTCGGCTTGTTGCTGCGCATCGAGTGGGAGAGTCGAACCCACCTGGGCAGCGAAGAGATGGAGTTCCATGAGAGCGACTTCGCCGAGGAGCCGAACCATGGGCGCTAACGTATTGATCATGGCCGGCGGCACCGGGGGCCACGTGTTCCCGGCACTGGCCTGTGCCCGCGAATTCCAGGCCCGCGGTTACACCGTGCACTGGCTCGGGACGCCACGCGGTATCGAGAACGAATTGGTTCCGATGGCCGGTATCGAACTGCACCGGATCAACGCCAGCGGTTTGCGTGGCAAGGGCAAGCTGTCGCTGCTCAAGGCGCCGTTCATGTTGCTCAAATCGGTCTGGCAGGCGCGGGCGATCATTCGTCGTTTGCAGCCGGCTTGCGTGGTGGGCTTTGGCGGTTATGTGACCGGCCCTGGTGGTGTCGCAGCCAAACTGGCCGGTGTGCCGGTGATCGTTCACGAACAGAACGCCGTGGCGGGTACCGCCAATCGGTTGCTGGTGCCGTTGGCCGCCCGAGTCTGTGAAGCGTTCCCCGACACCTTTACCCTGTCGAGCAGCCGACGGACCACCGGTAACCCGGTGCGCACCGAGCTGTTCCTCGAAACACCGCGCCCGGCCCTGGCCGGTCGCAAGGCGCGTTTGCTGATCCTGGGCGGAAGCCTGGGCGCAGAACCGTTGAACAAGCTGCTGCCTGAAGCCCTGTCGCAAGTCGCCGTCGACCTGCGCCCGGAAGTGTTCCATCAGGCCGGTAAAAACCATGATGAAGTGACTGCGCAGCGCTACTTCGCGGCTGGCGTCGAGGCGCAAGTGCAGCCGTTCATCAAAGACATGGCCCAAGCCTATGGCTGGGCCGACCTGGTGGTATGTCGCGCAGGTGCGCTGACCATCAGTGAACTGGCCGCCGCCGGTCTGCCCTCGATGCTGGTGCCGTTGCCCCACGCGATCGACGATCACCAGACCCGCAACGCCGATTATTTGGCCCGTGAAGGCGCTGCCTTCCTGATGCCGCAAAGAACGACCGGTGCAGCGGATCTTGCCGCGCGCCTGACAGAGGTCCTGATGCAACCACAACGACTCAACGATATGGCCACTGCGGCCCGCCGCCTGGCCAAACCCGATGCCACCCGTAACGTGGTCGATACCTGCCTGGAGGTGGCCCATGGTTGAGAATCAGAAAGCCATGCCGCAACCGGAAATGCGCCGCATCCGGCGCATCCACTTCGTCGGGATCGGCGGCGTGGGCATGTGCGGGATTGCCGAAGTGTTGCTGAACCTGGGCTATGAAGTGTCCGGTTCCGACCTGAAGGCTTCGCCGGTCACCGAGCGCCTGGAATCGTTCGGTGCGCAGATTTTCATCGGTCACCGCGCCGAGAACGCTGCCGCCGCCGATGTGCTGGTGGTGTCGAGTGCCGTGAACGTTTCCAACCCGGAAGTCGCCACCGCGCTGGAGCGTCGTATTCCAGTAGTGCCGCGTGCAGAAATGCTGGCTGAGCTGATGCGCTACCGCCACGGCATCGCCGTCGCCGGTACCCACGGCAAAACCACCACCACCAGCCTGATCGCCTCGGTGTTCGCCGCCGGTGGCCTGGACCCGACGTTCGTCATCGGTGGCCGCCTGAATGCCGCGGGCACCAATGCCCAGCTCGGCACCAGCCGCTACCTGATCGCCGAAGCCGACGAAAGCGACGCCAGCTTCCTGCACCTGCAGCCACTGGTGGCCGTGGTCACCAATATCGACGCCGACCACATGGCGACCTACGACGGTGACTTCAACAAACTGAAGAAAACCTTCGTCGAGTTCCTCCACAACCTGCCGTTCTATGGTTTGGCGGTGGTGTGCCTGGACGATCCCGTGGTGCGTGAAATCCTGCCGCTGGTCAAGCGTCCGACCGTCACCTACGGCTTCGGCGAAGACTGCGACGTGCGCGCCATCAATGTGCGCCAGCAAGGCATGCAGACCTTCTTCACCGTGCTGCGCCCCGACCGCGAGCCGCTGGATGTTTCGGTGAACATGCCGGGCAACCACAACGTACTGAACTCGCTGGCGACCATCTGCATCGCCACCGACGAAGGCGTCAGCGATGAAGCCATCGTCCAGGGCCTGTCCGGGTTCCAGGGGGTTGGCCGACGCTTCCAGGTCTACGGCGAACTGCCGGTGGACGGCGGCAATGTGATGCTGGTGGACGACTACGGTCACCACCCGACCGAAGTCGCGGCTGTGATCAAGGCCGTGCGCGGTGGCTGGCCGGAGCGCCGACTGGTGATGGTTTACCAGCCGCACCGTTACAGCCGTACCCGCGACCTGTACGACGATTTCGTCAATGTACTGGCCGACGCCAACGTCCTGCTGCTGATGGAAGTCTACCCGGCCGGTGAAGAGCCGATTCCGGGCGCCGACAGCCGCAAGCTGTGCAACAGCATCCGCCAGCGCGGCCAGCTCGACCCGATCTACATCGAGCGCGGAGTCGACCTCGCGCCGCTGGTCAAGCCGCTGCTGCGTGCCGGCGACATCCTGCTGTGCCAGGGCGCCGGTGATATCGGCGGTCTTGCACCGAAACTGTTGAAAAGTGAGTTGTTCGCCGGTGCCGTTGCTGCGCCGGAGAAGGGGAAGTTGAAATGACTGCTGCCTACGCCAACCTCGTCAGCACCGTCGCGCCGAAAGACTTCGGCCGCGTCGCCGTGCTGTTCGGCGGCAAGAGTGCCGAACGCGAAGTGTCGTTGAAGTCGGGCAATGCCGTTCTGGATGCGCTGCAAAGCGCAGGCGTGGACGCGTTTGGCCTCGACGTCGGCGATGACCTGCTGCAGCGTCTGCTCAACGAAAAGATCGACCGCGCCTTCATCATCCTCCACGGCCGTGGCGGTGAAGACGGCAGCATGCAGGGCCTGCTCGAGTGCCTGGGGATTCCCTACACCGGCAGCGGCATCCTCGCCTCGGCACTGGCCATGGACAAGCTGCGTACCAAGCAGGTCTGGCACAGCCTGGGCATTCCGACGCCACGTCACGCAGTGCTGAGCAGCGAAGCCGATTGTATTTCGGCGGCGACGGAACTGGGCTTCCCTTTGATCGTCAAACCGGCCCATGAAGGTTCGAGTATCGGGATGGCCAAAGTGAGTTCCGCGTCTGAGTTGATCGACGCCTGGAAAGCGGCCAGTACCTACGATTCGCAAGTGTTGGTCGAGCAATGGATTCACGGTCCGGAGTTCACCATCGCCATCCTGCGTGACCAGGTGTTGCCGCCAATCGCCCTGGGCACGACGCACAGTTTCTACGACTACGACGCCAAGTACATCGCCAACGATACCCAGTACCGCATTCCGTGCGGCCTGGACAGCGCCAAGGAAAAGGAACTCATGGACCTCACGGCGAAAGCCTGTGAAGCGCTGGGTATCGCCGGTTGGGGCAGGGCGGACGTGATGCAGGACGCCGAAGGGCAGTTCTGGTTCCTGGAAGTCAACACGGCACCGGGCATGA
Organism: Pseudomonas sp. YuFO20; assembly: GCF_035064975.1. Classification (NCBI taxonomy): domain Bacteria; kingdom Pseudomonadati; phylum Pseudomonadota; class Gammaproteobacteria; order Pseudomonadales; family Pseudomonadaceae; genus Pseudomonas; species Pseudomonas sp. YuFO20. The sequence goes on along the minus strand of NZ_JAXDEO010000018.1, from coordinate 8,176 downwards.
CCGATCACAGCCTGGTGCCGATGGCGGCCCGTGCTGCCGGCCTGGATTTCCAGCAATTGGTTCTGGCCATTCTGGCCGCCAGCATTCCCGCTGCCGGCACCGAAGAGCCGCGAGGTTAAGACCATGCAAGGCGCACAGTTGAGACATCAGCCACCCGCACCCGGCCGCAAGCCGGTGCCGCGGGGTGCCAGCCGAATGGTGGCCAAAGAGCCGATGTCCGCGCGCCTGCCGAAAGCCAACTTCGGTGTTCTCAAAGCCTTGTTCTGGCCGGTGCTGCTGGTCGCGTTGGGGTTCGGTACCTACGAAGGCGCGCAGCGTTTGTTGCCGTACGCCGACCGACCGATCACCAAAATCGCGGTGCAGGGCGACCTGAGCTACATCAGCCAGCAAGCGGTGCAGCAGAGAATCGCCCCGTTCGTGGCGTCGAGCTTCTTCACCATCGACCTGGCGGGCATGCGCACCGAGCTTGAAACCATGCCATGGATTGCCCATGCCGAAGTGCGCAGGGTGTGGCCGGACCAGGTGGTGATTCGCCTGGAAGAACAATTGCCGGTGGCCCGTTGGGGCGACGAATCGCTATTGAACAACCAGGGGCAGGCGTTTACCCCGCGCGAGCTGGCCAATTACGAACACTTGCCGCAGTTGTTCGGTCCGCAGCGGGCCCAGCAGCAAGTGATGCAGCAATACCAGGTACTGAGCCAGCTGCTCAGGCCATTGGGCTTCTCGATTGCGCGCCTGGAGTTGCGCGAACGAGGCAGCTGGTTCCTGACGACCGGCCCTGGCAGTGCCGGGCCCGGGATCGAACTGCTGCTGGGACGCGGCAACCTGGTAGAGAAGATGCGCCGTTTCATTGCCATCTATGACAAGACGCTCAAAGAACAGATTACGAACATTGCGCGCATCGATCTGCGCTACGCCAACGGCCTCGCTGTTGGCTGGCGGGAACCAGTAGCGCCTACGACAGCCCAACCCGCTGTCGCGAAGAATTAAGAGAGGCAGGACCATGGCAAACGTGCAAAGCGGCAAAATGATCGTCGGTCTCGATATCGGCACCTCCAAGGTGGTGGCGCTGGTCGGCGAGGTCGCGGACGACGGCACGCTGGAAATCGTCGGGATCGGCACCCACCCGTCCCGTGGCCTGAAGAAGGGCGTGGTGGTGAACATCGAGTCCACCGTGCAGTCGATCCAGCGCGCCATCGAAGAAGCGCAGCTGATGGCCGGCTGCCGCATCCACTCGGCATTTGTCGGCGTGGCCGGCAACCACATCCGCAGCCTGAACTCCCACGGCATCGTGGCGATTCGAGATCGCGAAGTCAGCTCGGCCGACCTCGAGCGTGTGCTCGACGCCGCCCAGGCCGTGGCGATCCCGGCTGACCAGCGGGTGCTGCACACCTTGCCGCAGGATTACGTGATCGATAACCAGGAAGGCGTCCGCGAACCATTGGGCATGTCCGGTGTACGCCTGGAAGCCAAGGTCCACGTGGTCACCTGCGCCGTCAACGCCGCACAGAACATTGAAAAATGCGTGCGTCGCTGCGGCCTGGAAATCGACGACATCATCCTCGAGCAACTGGCGTCCGCGTACTCGGTGCTGACCGACGACGAGAAAGAACTGGGCGTGTGCCTGGTGGACATCGGTGGCGGCACCACCGACATCGCGATCTTTACCGAAGGCGCGATCCGTCACACCGCGGTGATCCCGATCGCGGGCGACCAGGTGACCAACGACATCGCCATGGCGTTGCGCACCCCGACCCAGTACGCCGAAGAAATCAAGATCCGCTACGCGTGTGCCCTGGCCAAACTGGCCGGCGCCGGTGAAACCATCAAGGTGCCAAGTGTTGGCGACCGTCCGCCGCGCGAGCTGTCCCGCCAGGCCCTGGCCGAAGTGGTCGAGCCGCGTTACGACGAGCTGTTCACGCTGATCCAGGCCGAGCTGCGTCGCAGTGGCTACGAAGACCTGATTCCGGCCGGCATCGTGCTGACCGGCGGTACGGCGAAGATGGAAGGCGCCACCGAGCTGGCCGAGGAAATCTTCCACATGCCGGTGCGCCTGGGCGTGCCTCACGGCGTGAAAGGCCTGGATGACGTGGTGCGCAACCCGATTTATTCCACGGGCGTTGGCCTGTTGATGTACGGCTTGCAGAAGCAATCCGACGGCATCTCGTTCTCGGGTATCGGCAGCCGCGACAGCTTCAGCAACGAAGAACCCAAAGGCGCCTTGCTCGATCGCATCAAGAGCTGGGTCCAGGGCAATTTCTAAGATTTACCGCAACACCGCAACACCGTTGTAGATACAGGCAGTAGGCGAAAAAACTAGAGAACGTAAAGGAGAGGGAAAATGTTCGAACTCGTAGACAACATCCCCGCAAGCCCGGTGATTAAAGTTATCGGTGTTGGCGGTGGCGGCGGCAACGCCGTGAATCACATGGTCAAGAGCAACATTGAAGGCGTTGAGTTCATCTGCGCCAACACTGATGCCCAGGCGCTCAAGAGCATTGGCGCGCGGACCATCCTGCAACTGGGTACCGGCGTGACCAAAGGTCTGGGCGCTGGCGCCAACCCTGAAGTAGGTCGTCAGGCCGCTCTCGAAGATCGTGAGCGCATTGCCGAAGTCCTGCAGGGCACCAACATGGTGTTCATCACCACGGGCATGGGCGGTGGTACCGGTACCGGTGCTGCGCCGATCATTGCCGAAGTGGCCAAGGAAATGGGGATCCTCACCGTTGCGGTGGTGACTCGTCCGTTCCCGTTCGAAGGTCGCAAGCGCATGCAGATCGCCGATGAAGGCATCCGCCTGCTGTCGGAAAGCGTCGACTCGTTGATCACCATTCCCAACGAGAAGCTGCTGACCATCCTCGGCAAGGACGCAAGCCTCTTGTCGGCTTTCGCCAAGGCTGACGATGTTCTGGCCGGTGCCGTTCGCGGTATCTCCGACATCATCAAGCGTCCGGGCATGATCAACGTCGACTTTGCCGACGTACGTACCGTGATGAGCGAAATGGGCATGGCGATGATGGGCACTGGCTGCGCCAGCGGTCCGAACCGTGCACGCGAGGCCACCGAAGCGGCCATTCGCAACCCGTTGCTCGAAGACGTGAACCTGCAAGGTGCACGCGGCATCCTGGTGAACATCACCGCCGGTCCTGACCTGTCCCTGGGTGAGTACTCCGACGTGGGTAGCATCATCGAAGCCTTCGCTTCCGAGCACGCCATGGTCAAGGTCGGTACCGTTATCGATCCGGACATGCGCGACGAGCTGCACGTGACTGTCGTTGCGACCGGTTTGGGCGCTAAAATCGAGAAGCCGGTGAAGATCATCGACAATACCGTGCACACGTCGATGGCTTCCCAGCCGCAACAACAGGCCCCTGTTCGTCAGGAAGCTCCAGCGGTGAACTACCGTGACCTGGACCGTCCGACCGTCATGCGCAACCAGGCCCAGGCCGGTGCTGCGACTGCCGCGAAGATGAATCCGCAAGATGATCTGGACTACCTGGACATCCCGGCCTTCCTGCGTCGTCAGGCCGATTGATGAAATGTATCAGGGCTATGAAGTTGATTGGTGTTCAGCAAAGGCGTGGTCTGCTATCATCGCCAGCCTTTGTTGATACCAGTTCGCAATTTGCGCTGAAGCGGCCCAAGCCATGATTAAACAACGCACACTGAAAAATATTATCCGTGCCACAGGTGTAGGTCTGCACTCCGGGGAGAAGGTATACCTGACCCTCAAGCCTGCGCCGATCGACACCGGCATTGTGTTTTGTCGTGCCGACCTCGATCCTGTGGTGCAGATCCCTGCACGCGCGGAAAACGTTGGCGAAACCACCATGTCGACCACGCTGGTCAACGGTGACGTCAAAGTGGACACGGTGGAGCACTTGCTCTCGGCCATGGCTGGCCTGGGCATCGATAACGCCTACGTCGAGCTCTCCGCGTCCGAAGTGCCAATCATGGATGGTAGCGCTGGACCTTTCGTATTCCTGATTCAGTCGGCTGGCCTGGAAGAACAGGACGCCGCGAAGAAGTTCATCCGCATCCTGCGCGAAGTGACTGTGGAAGACGGCGACAAGCGCGCCACTTTCGTCCCTTTCGAAGGTTTCAAGGTGAGCTTCGAGATCGATTTTGATCACCCGGTTTTCCGTGACCGCACACAAAGTGCAAGCGTGGATTTTTCCAGCACTTCGTTCGTAAAAGAAGTCAGCCGCGCCCGTACCTTTGGTTTCATGAGTGACATCGAGTACCTGCGCAAGCACAACCTCGCACTCGGCGGCAGCGTTGAAAACGCCATTGTGGTCGACGCTGATGGTGTACTGAACGAAGACGGCCTTCGCTATGAAGACGAGTTCGTGAAGCACAAGATCCTCGATGCAATTGGTGACCTCTACCTGCTGGGCAATAGCCTGATTGGCGAGTTCAAGGGCTTCAAGTCCGGCCACGCACTGAACAACCAGCTGCTGCGCAAGTTGATTGAGCAGACAGATGCCTGGGAAGTCGTGACGTTCGAAGATGCCAGCACCGCACCGATCTCTTACATGCGCCCTGTTGCGGCCGTGTAAGTAAAAAACCTCTCTAGTTTTTTAAGGGCTGCCTTCGGGCGGCCTTTTTTTATGTCTGTCGATCTTGCTCGCCGCTCGCTACAACGCCACCACCCGATTGCGTCCCGTCTCCTTGGCCTGGTACAGCGCCTTGTCCGCGGCAAACATCAGCACCTCCAGGTTGATGTCGCTGCAGGCGTTCCAGGTACTGATGCCAATGCTCACGGTCATCGGCGAGTCAGCGCCATCGATCAATGGAAGCTTCTCGACAGCCTCTCGAATATGCTCGGCGATCAGTTGCGCGCCCGCCATGTCGGTTTCCGCCAGGACCACCGAAAACTCCTCGCCACCGTAGCGCGCGACCAGGTCGGTCGGCCGCCGCACGTGGCTGCGCAACACCTGGGCCACCGTGCGCAAGGCCTCGTCACCGGCTTGATGGCCATGGCGGTCGTTGAAGGCCTTGAAGTGATCGGCGTCGATCATCAGTAACGACAATGGCTTGCCGGAACGTTGGGCGCGAAACCATTCATGGCGCAACGTCTGGTCCAGCGTCCGGCGATTGGCCAGGCCGGTCAGCGCGTCGGTGGCGGCCAGTTGCGCCAGTTCCAGTTCGGCATGGTGGCGCAGGCGCAGTTCGCGGCAGAGCAGCCAGGTGAGCCACAGCAGGCACGCACACAGGGCAGTGGTCGCCAGGCTGACCACCAACGCCGTGCGTTGCCACGAATCGAACACTTCTGCGCCCGACAGCGCCACGATGACAATCAGCGGCAGATTGCCCACCTGGGAAAAAGTGTAGAGCCGCTGGTCTTGATAACGACTGGAGACACTGCTGAAGCTGCCGTTGCCTTCCTTGACGATGCGCTGGAAGTTGGGACGGCTACTGAAGTCGGTGCCGGTCAGGTCTTCGCCCAGGCGAGGGACCTGGGCCAGCAGGATTCCATCCTTGTTGATCAGGCTGATCGAGCTGTCGGGACCGATGTTCAGGCTGTTGAAAAGCTGTTCGAAGTAGCTCAGGCGCATGGCCGCCTCGGCGACGCCAAGGAACTCGCCTTGAGCGCCACTGATCCGGCGACTGAAGCTGATGCGCCATTCGTTGTTGGCCATCCGGGAGCGAAAAGGCCGGCTGATGAACATGCCCGGGTCGCTGTTGTTCACGTGGGACTGAAAGTACTCGCGGTCGGCAAAGTTGCCTGCCCTGGGTTCTCGTGAAGCCGAGTCGGCGAGCACGTTACCCTCCCGATCGAGCAACAGAATGTCACCCTTGTAGGGGGCCGCGGTGGCGCGATCGAACAAGGCCAGATGACGGATCTGCGGGGAAACCTGCATGAGGTCTTCACGTCGGGAGGCTGCGATCAAGCCCAGCAGGGACACGTCGTAGAGCTCGACGTTGCGCAGGACGTCGGCTTCGATCAATTGCACGATGTTGGAGGCGGAGCGGCTGGCTGACAGTTCGGCATTGGCGCGTTCACGCACCAGCAGAAACGCGACGATGCTCAGGATCGCAAGCACCAGCAACACGCTGCCGAGAATCACCAGCCGCTCGGATTGCCTGGATCGGGTTGTTGGGTGAGTGGTCGCGCGCTCGCTCATGGTTCTGGCTTCTGCTGTCTAGACGTCGGGGACATTCTTTGACAAGAATCGGGCAGCGTCCCGGACACCCGGATAAAAAAAAGGCCAGCAAAACCTGCCGGCCTTTTTGTTTATAGAAGCTTAGAAGACATTGAGCGGGTAGTCGAAAATCACCCGGTACTCGTCGGTGTCCTGGTCCAGTGCCCCATAGCCGTTGCCGCCGCGGTTGGTTGCCCATTGCAGGCGCAGTGCCAGGTTCCTGGCCTGGCCGGCCTGGACCACATACCTGAGTTCGATGTCGCGCTCCCAGTGCCTGGCATTTTTGCCATCGGCGCTGTACCACGCGCTATAGCCAGGGCTATCCGGATCGACCTTGGTCAGGTCCAGTTCGCCCCGTGACCAGGACAGCGCCGAGGTCAGTCCCGGCAGGCCGAGTCCGACAAAGTCATAGGCATACTTGAGTTTCCATGAGCGTTCGTTCGGGCCGTTGAAGTCCGAGTATTGCTGGGAGTTGTCGAGAAAGACGCTGTCGCCCTGGCTGATGTAGTCGAACGGCGTATTGCCGTTGACCCGCTGGTAAGCGGCAGTGACGCTGTGATTGCCGACGCCCACAGTGAAATGCAGGCTGTAGGTGTTGTTATCGATGTGGCCGAGCAGCGCATCGCCGGTGTCTTGCGTGTGATAGAAGTGCAGGCCCGGGTTGAGGCTGACAACCTCGTTGAGCGCATAGGTGTAATCGAGGTCGTAGTAGTACTGGTTCCAGATGTCCTTGAGCTCGGCGGCATACAGGCTGCTGGTCAGGCCTGGAAAACCGCTCCAGGCCACGCCGGCCCAATTGAGATGCTGGCTCTCGTCACCCTCCGGCAGGCTGCCATAGGAAGTGCCGATGCGGATGTGGCCGCTTTGGTTATAGGGTTTGGTGAAGCTCGCCTGACCCCCTTCAATCAGCCAGCCATCAAGGCTGTGGTTGCTCAGGCTGACGCCGCGAAAGGTCTGGGGCAGCATGCGGGTTTCACCACCGGCAATCACCGGGTTGGTGAGGAACAGGTCGCCGGCCTTCAATTCGGTATCGAAGGCGCGCATTTTCAAGGTGCCGCCTGCGGTGGAAAACGAGTGCGGTGCTTTGCCGTTGCCATCGCCGACCGGGAGGATGCTCGAATTGTCCGTGCCGCCGCCACCGTCGAGCTTGAGCCCGAGCATGGCATGGGCATCGATGCCGAACCCGACCGTGCCTTCGGTGAAGCCCGACTCGAAGATGCCGAGAAAACCCTGGCCCCATTCAATGTTGTCGTCTGCCTGCTGCAGGCGGTTGCGGTTCATGTAGTAGTTGCGTGCGTTGAGTGTGAGGCTGGCGTCTTCGGTGAAACCTTGGGCAGCATCGGCAGCGTGAGTATTTGTGGCCATCGTTGCAGCGACTGCAACGAACAGCGCAGGGGAACTGAGTGGGAAACGCACGGGGGGTAAAGCTCCTGGGTCAGCGGGGGAACATCAGTGTTCTTGCAGTTGCAGCGGTTTTTTTTGGAGCGGGGAGGACGCAGCGGGTTGTAAAACCACAACGAAAAAAAGCCGCTGATGGCAGCGGCTTTGAAGACAACTTTTCATTGGGAAGAGCCGATGGAAAGTGTCGAGGGAAACTGGAGCGATGCGCGCAAATCAGCTGTCTTTTTCAGCCTGCTTGGCCTGAATGCTCGACGCTTGTGGGGCTTGGGTGGCCTCCTGGGCTTTGGCGGTCATCTCGATCTGGTGCTCTTCGTAAGCGGCGGCTCGGGCGGCATTTTGCGCGACGAAGGCCTGCGACTCTTCGGCCATGGCGAACGGAGACAGGAACAGAGAAGACAGAACGAAAGCGCTGGCAATACCCATACTGTTGGACATCTTTTAAACCTTCTTGCTTGGCAAGTGCTGTTTGGTGCGGGCAAAGATAAGGGGCTTGGGAGAAAGGAAAAAGAGCGGATTCATGAAAGGACTGTTACGCAAAGAGCAAAGATCGCTCGTGGCTGTACCCGATTCACTGTAGGAGCCGGCTTGCTGGCGATGGCGATCCCACCGACGCCATCGCCAGCAAGCCG
>NZ_JAXDEO010000188.1:0-417 GCF_035064975.1 Pseudomonas sp. YuFO20 | reverse complement strand
CAGTCATCACAGACCCATTTGCCACGGACATGGCGCTCGACAGTAAATACGCCAGGCCTGTAATCCAGTTTTTCGCTGACGTCTTCACCGATACGCTTGAGTGCGCACCCGCAAGGACAATGAGTGTTGTCCGGTTCGTGGTGGATTAGCGTGCGTGGGAACTCCGCCGGCAACGCCGTGCGCTTGGGCTTTTGCTTTTTATCGGTCGCAGGCGGAGCTGTTTGCAATGCCTGAAGCTCAGCCTCAATCGCCGCGATATCGGTATCGATCAAATCGTCCAGCAAGCTAGCCTGCTGCGGATTTAACTGCTCGCTACGCTTGGCAAACTTCAACCGTTTGAGCTGTGCAATTTCGTGGGTCAGCTTCTCGATAACCGTTTGGTCGCGGTGGATTTTTTTGCCCATTGTCTCGACGGTC
>NZ_JAXDEO010000187.1:0-420 GCF_035064975.1 Pseudomonas sp. YuFO20 | reverse complement strand
GACGGCAACTACGCCTGCGTGACCCACGCGCCGAAAGACGCCACCGTGGTCTATCTGAACCTGGCGCCCGGCACACTCGCCGCCCCGCCAATCCTGGAAAAGCTGCTGACCTGCATCAACGTGGAAAGCGCGGCGCTGATGGCCTGCCCGCCGGACTTCACCAACACCATCGAAGCCGAATATCGGCAGCTGCTGCCGGCGCAGTGCCCGGTCGAACACCTGCCGCGCGAGGCATTTTACGCCGCGGTCAAATCGGATCGGACGCTGCTGGTGATCGCCTCCGGCGAACAGCGCCGCTTCGCCAACCTGCTGCTGACGGTGGCGCCGGGGGGGTGAGAAAGGGACACGTCGATAGGATAAAAAGAGGGGGCTCCCCCCCTCTTGCGGTTACAGATCCACAATCAGTTTTTCCAGTTCTCC
>NZ_JAXDEO010000186.1:0-425 GCF_035064975.1 Pseudomonas sp. YuFO20 | reverse complement strand
CCCGCTCCCACATTGGACCGTCGCCGAACACAAATTCTGTGTCCAGTGCAGATCGAATGTGGGAGCTGGGGCAGTTGCGCGATACCTTGCAGGATCTGGTGGAGCATTGTCAGGGGGATGATCGGCCGGATTGTCCGATTCTCAAGAGTCTTGAGTCGGGGTGTTGTGCTAACGCTGGTCCCGTCTGACAATGATTTTGATTGTGCTAACGCCTTCGCGAGCAAGCCCGCTCCCACATTGGACCGTCGCCGAACACAAATTCTGTGTCCAGTGCAGATCGAATGTGGGAGCTGGGGCAGTTGCGCGATACGTTGCAGGATCTGGTGGAGCATTGTCAGGGGGATGATCGGCCGGATTGTCCGATTCTCAAGAGTCTTGAGTCGGGGTGTTGTGCTAACGCTGGTCCCGTCTGACAATGATTTTGA
>NZ_JAXDEO010000185.1:0-425 GCF_035064975.1 Pseudomonas sp. YuFO20 | reverse complement strand
CGTTCAATCAGCCGGGCGTGCAACCCGAGCGACCTGGCGTCGCCAGTTCGCGGCCCTATCTCTCGATCCGCCTCGCGCAGTTGCCCTATCGGCCGCGCACCGGCGATCAAATCGCCGCGCTCGACGACAACGGCGCGCCGATCGACGGCCAGCTATTCCGCGTCGCCGAAGTGCTGCCCTCGACGCCTGGTTACGCCAGGCTCGATCTCAACCGGATCAAATGACATGCTCGCGCGTGAGTTTTTGCGCCTTTGTGCGCTGGAAGCCTTGGCGCCGTCGGGCGCGCCGGAATCCGGTCCCTGGCCGACCCTGGCCGGCAAGTATGTTTTCGACACGCGGCTCGATCCGATCGACGACCTGGCCGGGCCGTTGCCGGTGATCTCGGTCTATACCGAGAATGAGGAGCTAACCAAGATTAGCCAGGC
>NZ_JAXDEO010000184.1:0-427 GCF_035064975.1 Pseudomonas sp. YuFO20 | reverse complement strand
CCATCTCTTCCGCTCGGCCGCGATCATGAAGGCTCGGATAAAAGCTGCCTCAGCTGTCCGGTGACCTCGAAGACAACCATTGGCGAACGGGAAAAAGGAAGGCCAATGCAAAAATCAATTAGACAACGCTTTACCGATCACTTACTCCGAAACCCCGGCCTCTCGGCCCGTCCGGTTATCCAGCGTGAGCTGGATGCACCCCGCGCGGCTTTCCTTCAACCTTACGCAGGGCAGGGGGATTTCATCCCCCATCTTGATGCAACCTTTCGCTCACTGGAGCGGGGCTTTTACCAACCGGTGGTCGCGGCTGATTTTCCCATGGCGTGCACTCGCTCGACCCCGGTCTTAGTCCCGGTATTCGCTTTGCCGCAGGGCTGGCGGCGTGATCCCTTGTGCTATGACAACGCGCGGTGGCTAACCTGTTGAG
>NZ_JAXDEO010000183.1:0-428 GCF_035064975.1 Pseudomonas sp. YuFO20 | reverse complement strand
GCAGATGTACGCCGATCAAACTGTAGGAGCTGGCTTGCCAGCGAAGGCGGCCTGACAGCCGAGTAATCCCCTGCAGATGTACGCCGATCAAACTGTAGGAGCTGGCTTGCCAGCGAAGGCGGCCTGACAGCCAAGCAATCTCCTGCAGATGCACGCCGATCAAACTGTAGGAGCTGGCTTGCCAGCGAAGGCGTCCTGACAGCCAAGCAATCTCCTGCAGATGTACGCCGATCAAACTGTAGGAGCTGGCTTGCCAGCGAAGGCGGCCTGACAGCCAAGCAATCTCCTGCAGATATACGCCGATCAAACTGTAGGAGCTGGCTTGCCAGCGAAGGCGGCCTGACAGCCGAGTAATCCCCTGCAGATGTACGCCGATCAAACTGTAGGAGCTGGCTTGCCAGCGAAGGCGGCCTGCCAGCCGACCTCTT
>NZ_JAXDEO010000182.1:0-434 GCF_035064975.1 Pseudomonas sp. YuFO20 | reverse complement strand
AACGGCGGAAGCGCCGAGATCGCAACGCAGCCGACGAGAAAGACGAAGCTGGTAAGCGGCATGCGGGGGATCAGGCCGCCCAGTTTCTCCATGTCGCGTTCGCCGGTGGCCGTCAGCACCGCACCGGCGCCGAAGAACAGCAGGCTCTTGAAGAACGAATGGTTGAGGACGTGGAACAGCGCGGCTGTGAAAGCGAGGGCCGCCGCCAGGCCGTAGCCGTTCGCCTGAAACGCCAATGCGAGACCGAGGCTCGCGAACACGACGCCGATGTTCTCGATCGTGCTGTAGGCGAGCAGGCGCTTGAGATCCTTCTCCATCAGCGCATAGAGGATCCCCATCACCGCGGTCACTCCGCCGAGCACGAGAACGACGACACCCGCCGACCAGTTCGGCGGTCCGAGCAGATCGAACACGACGCGGATGAATCCGTAGAC
>NZ_JAXDEO010000181.1:0-447 GCF_035064975.1 Pseudomonas sp. YuFO20 | reverse complement strand
AGCTGGCTTGACGGTGCTCCCCGAGATCCGCCGAGCCGGTATCGGCCGACGCCTCCTGCAGGCCGTGATCGAGGCCGTCGAGACACTCGACGTCCGCTCCCTTGACAGCGTGGTGAACGCCCGCATACATGAAGGGGCGCTCCTGTGAGAACCCAGCCGGAAGCTGACGGCCCAGCAGCCCAGACGACGACTCCTCCCTGGCACTGGCCAGCCCCCACCACGGGCAGCCCCGCCTGGACACGCCTGGCCCAATGGACCGCGGACGGACACCATCTGCTCCACGGCTCCGGGACCGCCGGCCTGGGTCGCCTTGAGCCCCGCGCTCCGCTGGACCACAGCCCGGACGAGTACTCCAAGCGCACCGCGGTGTTCGCCACCGAGGACCTAACCTGGGCCATCGCCTACGCCGTACGCGCGTCTGACTGCCCGCAGTTTCTCAACGCCTGC
>NZ_JAXDEO010000180.1:0-456 GCF_035064975.1 Pseudomonas sp. YuFO20 | reverse complement strand
CCTAGGTTTTTGCTGAGCGAGTACACCAGCACCCCCAGATACAGCTCGTGCATGTTATCGAGGATCTGCACGAAAAACGGGTTATGCGAAGCCTGCATGATGGCGCGGTGGAACAGGTAGTCCTGCCGATAGCCGATCTGGCCGTCGTTGAGCGTACAGTCACGAAAGGCGAGGTGCGCCTGTTCGATCGCCTGCAACTCCTGTTCGGTGCGGCGCTCGGCGGCCATGCGCGCCGCCTGCTGTTCCATGACTTCGCGCATTTCCAGCAGCGCTTCCACCTCGCAGCGGTCGGCTACCTCCATCACCAGCGGTTCGTATTTGCTCAGCAGCGAATGCTGTTCCACCCGGTGGCCGCCGCCCTGGCGTGAGGAGATGATGCCGCTGACCTCCAGCACGCCGAGCGCCTCGCGCACCGGCACCCGGCTGACGCCGAACGCGTCCGCCAACACGTTTTCC
>NZ_JAXDEO010000179.1:0-460 GCF_035064975.1 Pseudomonas sp. YuFO20 | reverse complement strand
CGATGCAATATTCGAGGACGCCTTCGCCGGCAAGCCGGGCTCCTACAGGTCCGCGGCGACCAGCGCAAACCATTGTAGGAGCCGGCTTGCCGGCGAAGAGGCCCGAAAGGTCGATGCAATATTCGAGGACGCCTTCGCCGGCAAGCCGGGCTCCTACAGGTCCGCGGCGACCAGCGCAAATCATTGTAGGAGCCGGCTTGCCAGCGAAGAGGCCCGATAGCGCGATGCAATATTCAAGGCCGCCTTCGCCGGCAAGCCGGGCTCCTACAGGTCCGCGGCGACCAGCGCAAACCATTGTAGGAGCTGGCTTGCCAGCGAAGAGGCCCGATAGTGCGATGCAATATTCGAGGACGCCTTCGCCGGCAAGCCGGGCTCCTACAGGTCCGCGGCGACCAGCGCAAACCATTGTAGGAGCCGGCTTGCCGGCGAAGAGGCCCGAAAGGTCGATGCAATATTCGAG